>JACMKH010000333.1 GCA_014380205.1 Sphingomonadaceae bacterium | reverse complement strand
GCGGCGGCATGCGGATCGACACGGATATGGTGCGGCAGCTCGCCGACCTGCTCGACGAGACCAAACTCTCCGAAATCGAGGTCGCCGACGGCGAGCGCAAGTTCCGCGTGGCGCGCGCGGGGGGAGCCGCCGCGCGCGCCACGCGGACCTTGCGCTCGCCGTCGGCGACCTCGATTTCGGAGAGGTTGGTCTCGTCGAGCAGGTCGGCGAGCTGCCGCACCATATCCGTGTCGATCCGCATGCCGCCGCGGTCGACGGGCTTGTCGTCGGTCATGTTCGGGCCTTTGTCCTGTTGGCCGCTTCATAGAGCCTGATCGTTTGGGGTGAAAGCGCTTCGCGCTTCCGCCGAAAGCGTGAATCAGGCTCTCATCCATGGATTCGACCATGATTCACGTTTCAGATCTCGATCTGAAACGATCATGGTCGTGTCAGAGACGCGCGGCCGCGTCCAGCGCGAGCAGGTAGGAATCAGCGCCGAACCCCGCGATCGTCCCGCGCGCGGCGCGGCCGACGAGGCTGGTGTGGCGGAAGGGCTCGCGCGCGTGGGGGTTGGAGAGATGGACCTCGATCACGGGGACCGCGATCGCCTTGATCGCGTCGTGGAGCGCGATCGATGTGTGCGTATAGGCGCCAGCGTTGAGCAGCACCGCCTTGGCGCCCTCGGCGCCGGCCTCGTGGAGCCAGTCGACGAGATGCCCCTCATGATTCGACTGGCGCATCTCGACCGCGAGCCCGAGCGTGAGCGCGCGGTCCTCGAGCCGCCCCGCGATGTCGTCGAGAGTGTCCGAGCCGTAGATCTCTGGCTCGCGCGTCCCGAGCAGGTTGAGGTTGGGGCCGTTGAGGACGTAGACCACGGATTTGTCGGCCATCGCGCTGTTTTCCCCTCGGCGTCCTTGGTTGCGGTCGCTCGCCCGGCCCCCCTATATGCTGCGCGTAAGGACTCGCAAGGACGCGCATGAGCCTCGACGGCACGATCATGATCCACCTGAACGGCGAGCACCGGCGCGTGCGCGAGGGGATCACGCTCGCCGAGCTCGCGGGCGAATTGGGGCTCGCGCCCGAGAAGGTCGCGGTCGAGCGCAACCTCGAGGTGGTGCCGCGCTCGACGCTGGGCGAGGTCAGGGTCGAGGACGGGGACGAGCTCGAGATCGTCCATTTCGTGGGTGGCGGCTGAGACGCGCTTACGATCGCGGCGATCGCGCCTATATCGCTGGCTCGCACAACGAGCGGATCGAGATTGTGAACGTCGAGAGCAAGATCAGCGCGCCCGTGGACGAAGCGGATGACGGCTGGACCGTCGCCGGCCGCAGCTTCCGCTCGCGGCTCATCGTCGGCACGGGGAAGTACAAGGACTTCGCGCAGAATGCCGCAGCCGTCGAGGCTTCGGGGGCCGAGATCGTCACGGTCGCGGTGCGGCGGGTCAACGTTTCCGATCCCAAGGCGCCGATGCTGATCGACTTCATCGATCCCAAGCGGATCACCTATCTCCCCAATACGGCGGGCTGCTTCACGGGCGAGGAAGCGATCCGCACCTTGCGGCTTGCGCGCGAGGCGGGGGGGTGGGAGCTGGTCAAGCTCGAGGTGCTCGGCGAGGCGCGGACGCTCTATCCCGACATGGTCGAGACATTGCGCGCGACCGAGATTTTGGCGAACGAGGGCTTCAAGCCCATGGTCTACTGCGTCGACGATCCGATCGCGGCGCGGCGGCTCGAGGATGTCGGCGCGGTCGCGATCATGCCGCTCGGCGCGCCGATCGGATCGGGGCTCGGCATCCAGAATCAGGTGACGATCCGGCTGATCGTCGAAGGGGCGAAGGTGCCCGTGCTCGTCGATGCCGGGGTGGGCACGGCGTCGGACGCGAGCGCGGCGATGGAGCTCGGCTGCGACGGCGTGCTGATGAACACCGCGATCGCCGAGGCCAAGAATCCGGTGATGATGGCGCGCGCGATGAAGCTCGCGGTCGAGAGCGGGCGGCTCGCCTATCGCGCGGGCCGGATGGGCAAGCGCCGCTACGCCGACCCTTCGAGCCCGCTCGCCGGACTAATCTGATCGATGGACCCCGAATCGTTTAGCCGGGTTGATCGGACCGACAGGCCGCGAACGCGTGGTCAAGAGATCGGGGGACGGATGAGGGGACGGCTGACCGGCAGCTTCAGGGGCAGCACCAACCGCGCGATCGGCAAGGCCAAATCGGTGACGGGGCGCGCGACGCTCAACCTGCGGATGTTCATCGCTGGCGAGCGCCAGCTTCAGCGCGGCAACCGCCGGCGCTTCTTCGGGCGGATCAAGGGGCTGTTCGGCAACCGGTTCTGATCGCGGCGATTTCGCGCGCACAGGGAACGCGAACGCCGTTCGTCCGTTGACGATCCAAGCGCGGAGATTCCCGCGCCAATCGAGGAGAATTCCGATGGGTGAGCTTATCGACAAGGTCAAAGGCAACGCCAACGAGGCGATCGGCAAGGGCAAGCAGGAGCTTGGCAAGCAGACCAACGATCCCAAGATGGCCGACAAGGGCGCCGCTCAGGAAGGCAAGGGCAAGGCCCAGCAGTTCGAGGGCAAGGTCAAGGGCGCGCTCGGCGACGACATCTAAGCCGCAACGAGTTCCCGAAGTCCATTCTTCGGGTCGCAGGGAGCCGCCATCGGGAGACCGGTGGCGGCTCTTTTTTGGCGTTCGTCATGCCGGACTTGATCGGCATCCAGGGTGGAGAGCGCAGCGCCTGGGATCCTAGACCCCGGATCAAGTCCGGGGTGACGAAGCCTTAGCCCTTCGCCGCCGCGCGCACCATGGGCACGCTGATTCCCGGCGCGATCTGGCTCTCCACGTCGAGCTTGAGGTGGAGCAGGCGGACGCCCTTTTCGGCCATCGCGCGATTGAGCGCGGGGGCGAAATCGGTGGTGGCCTCGACGCTCTCGGACCAGCAGCCGAAGGCGCGGGCGAGGGCGGCGAAATCGGGGTTGAGGAGATCGGTGCCCGAGACGCGGGCGGGGTAGCGGCGTTCCTGGTGGAGACGGATCGTGCCGTAGCTCGCATTGTCGAACACGAGGACGAGCATGTCGCACCCGTGGCGGACCGCGGTGGCGAGCTCTTGGCCGTTCATCAGGAAATCGCCGTCGCCGGCGACCGCAACGACCCGGCGGTCGCGGTGGCGCAGCGCGGCGGCGACGGCGGCGGGAAGGCCGTAGCCCATCGAGCCCGCGGTTGGCGCGAGCTGACAGCCGGGGCCGCCGTAGCGCCAAAAGCGATGCCACCAGCCCGAGAAATTACCCGCGCCGTTGCAGATGATGCTGTCGCCGGGGAGCTTTTCGCGGACCACCGCGACGCATTGGGCGACATCGAGCTTGAGATCGTCGTTGGCTTGGACCGTGCTCCACGCCTCCCATTCGGCGTGCGCCTGCTTGCCGCAGTCGAAATCGATGATGTCGTGATCCCAGAGCGACGCCTCCTCGCAGAATTCGCGCATGTCGGCGCAGATCGCGAGATCGGCGCGGTAGACGCGGCCGAGCTCGGCGGGGTCGGGATGCACGTGGACGAGCAGCTGATCGGGATGATCGGGGGTGATCAGCGTGTAGCCGTCGGTGGTCGCCTCGCCGAGCCGCGCGCCGACGACGAGGATCAGGTCCGCGCCCTTGATCCGCTCGAGGAGCTTGGGATTGGGTCCGTATCCGAGATTGCCCGCCCACACCGCGCTGTCGTTGGGGATCGCGTCCTGGCGGCGGAAGCCGCAGGCGACGGGAAGGCCGATATCCTCGGCGAAGCTCCGGAAATATTCGGACGCGCCCGCGCACCAGTCGGCCCCGCCGACGATCGCGACGGGGCACGAGGCGTCCTTGAGCATCGCCATCAGGCTTTCCATCGCCTCGGGGTCGGGATGCTGGGCGGGGCGGATCACCTTGGGCCGATCGACCGCCTCGACCGCGTCGGTGAGCATGTCCTCGGGGAGCGCGAGCACGACTGGGCCGGGGCGGCCCGACATCGCCACGCTGTAGGCGCGCGCGACATATTCGGGGATGCGGCGCGCATCGTCGATCTTCGCCGCCCATTTGCATATCGGGCCGAAGAAGGCGGGGAAGTCGATCTCCTGAAAGGCCTCGCGATCCTTGTCGGCGCGCGCGACGTCGCCGATGAACAGGATCATCGGGACCGAATCCTGCTGGGCCACATGGACGCCGATCGTCGCGTTGGTCGCGCCGGGGCCGCGCGTGACGAATGCGACGCCGGGGCGGCCGGTCAGCGCGCCGTCGGCCTCGGCCATGTAGGAGACCCCGCCCTCCTGGCGGGCGACGACAAGCTCGATCTCGGGGGTGTCGTGGAGCGCGTCGAGCACCGCGAGGAAGCTCTCGCCGGGGACGGTGAAGATGCGGTCGCAGCCCTGCGCGACGAGATTGTCGACGAGGATGCGGCCACCGGTGCGTGTGCTGGTCATGCGCGGCTTCTAGCCATAGTGATCGCCGCTTCCACCCCCCTTTTCGAGAAGGGCCGCGCATGACCGAGCTCATCCTCATCGCCGACGGGCTGCGCTTTCCCGAAGGTCCTGTCGCGATGGACGACGGCAGCGTGATCCTCGTCGAAATCGCGGCGGGGCGGGTGACGCGGGTGTGGCCCGACGGGTCGAAGGAGACGGTCGCCGAGCCGGGAGGCGGGCCCAACGGGCTCGCGATTGGGCCCGACGGCAAGCTGTATTGCTGCAACAATGGCGGGTTCGGCTGGATCGAAAGCCCCGAGGGGCTGCTCGTCCCGCATGGCACGGCCGAGGATTATGCGGGTGGGCGGATCGAGCGGATCGACATCGCGTCGGGCGCGGTCGAAACGCTTTACCGCGACGGCGATTTCGGCTGCGCGCTGCGCGGGCCCAACGATCTGGTGTTCGACGCGCATGGCGGCTTCTGGTTCACCGATCACGGCAAGTCGCGCCCGCGCGAGCGCGATGTCGTCGGGGTGTTCTACGCGAGAGCCGACGGCAGCCTGCTCGAGGAGGCGATCTTCCCGCTCGAGAACCCCAACGGCATCGGCCTCTCGCCCGACGGGCAAACGCTCTATGTCGCCGAGACTTTTACATGCCGGCTCTGGGCGTACCCGCTCGCGGAGCCGGGCAGGATCGCGGGGCAGGGCGGGCCGTTCGGTGGCGGCATTCCGCTCTACCGGCCCGCCGGGTTCAAATATTTCGACAGCCTCGGCGTCGACGCCGAGGGCAACATCTGCGTCGCGACGATCGGCGAGAGCGGGATCACGGTGGTGTCGCCGGGAGGCGAGGAGGTCGATTTCGTCGCGACCGACGACATGTTCACGACCAACATCTGCTGGGGCGGCGCGGACATGCGGACGGCATACGTCACGCTTTCGGGGACGGGGCGGCTGGCGCGCATGGAATGGCCGCGGCCGGGGCTGCGGCTGGCGCACAACGGCTGATCGTCATGCCCTAATCGTCCTCCGTCATCAGATTGGCGTCGCGCGCGAGGCGCCATTGGCCGTCCTCGCATTTGCGCATGATCGTCAGCGTGTAGCCCGAGCGGCGCACGGGCTCGCCCTCGCCCGGCGTGACCGTGATGCTGAATCGGTCGCGCAGAAACGCCCAGTCGCCGAGCACATGCAGCTCCTCGATCTCGCTGTGCCCGTCGATCTCGACATCGGCCATCGCGCGCAACTGCTCGGCGAACTCGCGCTTGCCGAATGGCGCACGGCCCGGAACGAGGTACACGACATCGTCGGTCATCAGCCCGAGCACCGTGTCGACATCGCCCGCCCGCGTCGCCGCCATCCAGTCGTCGATGAGCTCGCGGATCGCGCGTTCGTCTTCGGTCATGGCTTGCCTCCAAGTGCCCTATGCGGCGGAGCTGCGAGCGCTGCAAACGATCCGCCGATCCGCTTGACTGTGGCCGGATTTATAGCTATAACTATGGCTATATCGGAGTTGCATCCATGGCAAGCTACAGCGTCGCCGAAGCGAAGAATACGCTGCCCCGCCTGATCGACAAGGCGATGGCGGGCGAGGAGGTCGTGATCACGCGGCACGGCAAGGTTGTCGCCGAGCTGCGCTCGCGCGCGGCCGTCGCCGAACCGCGCGCGCCCTATGATTATGCCGCGCTGGGCCGCCGCCGCCGTGCGCGGGGCACGGTCAGCATCGACTCTGTCGAGCTGATCAACGCCATGTACGAAGAGGACCGCGATTGAGCCTTTTGCTCGACGCGAGCGCGATCGTCCCGCTCTTCGTCGAGCAGCGTTGGTCCGCGCGGCTCGAAGACTATCTGGCCGAGACGCGCGTGCGTCCCATCGTCAGCGACTTCGCTACCGGTGAAACATATGCCGCCCTGCTGCGGCTCGAGCGCATCCGAGAATTGTCCAGAAACGCCACCACAAAGGCGATCGCGGACTTCGATCAATGGCGGTTCGAACATGCCGAGGCGGCCGAATGCGTGTCGGGCGACGTTCGCCTCGCGGCACAGCTCGTGCGCCGCGCCGATCTCGCGCTGCGCATGCCCGATGCGATCCATCTCGCGATCGCGCGGCGGCTCGCGGCGCCGCTGGTCAGCTTCGACGGGCGCCTGCGGGAGGCGGCCATCGCACTGGAAATCGATCTCGCGGGCCCGTCGCCCGATGATCTGGCAGGAGGAGGCGAGTGATGGTGGGACGGTTGGTGATGGCGGTCGCGCTGCTCAGCGCCGCGAGCGGCGCGGCGGCGCAGAGTCTCGATGCGCGGGCGGCGCAGGCGCTCGTCGCGGGCTGCGCGGCGCATGCCACGGGCCGCGCGCATAGCCACGGCATCGTCGTGGTCGACGCGGGCGGGCATGTCGTCGCGGCGCTCAGGATGGACGGCAACGGCTGGGGGGTGATGGCGTTCGCCGAGGAGAAGGCGCGGGCGGCCGCGGCGTGGGGATTTCCGACCTCGGGAATGGAGCGCGGGGCGCGCGAGACGCCGGGATTCGCGGACGCGCCCGAGGTCGTGACGGTCGGCGGCGGCGTCCCGGTTTTCGATGCCGAGGGGCGCACGCGGATCGGCGGGGCGGGCGCTTCGGGCGAAGCG
>JACMKH010000043.1 GCA_014380205.1 Sphingomonadaceae bacterium | reverse complement strand
TCAAGGCCGGCGCCGGCGACGAGTTCGTCGAAGTCAACGAGCAGGCGTAATTGCCGGGCTGTCTTATGACGGCTTGAACAGTACGGGAAAAGCGGTGGCAAGCTGCTCGACCAGCGGCGTCGCCTGCTCCTGCGTCGACCCCGCCGGGAAGCGCACGGTGATCTGCTTGAGGCTGAGCATCGCGTCGCGCGGGTCGGCGGTGAGCACCGAGCGCTGGTCGGCGACCGCGACGATCGAGACGCCCCCCGAATTGGGGATCGGCTCGCTGACCGCGCCGACCGGAATCTGCGCGACCGCCGCGTCGAGCGGGCTCGGCAGCTGCGCGGGAAACACCCAGCCGAGGTCGCCGCCCACCGCCGCCGTGGTTGCCTGCGAATATTGCCGCGCATAGGCGACGAACGAAGCGCCCTGGCGGACCTGGTCGATGATCCGCCGCGCGGTCGCCGCGACCTCGGCCTCGTTGCCCGGCGTCACCGCCATCCAGATTTCCGCCACGCGATATTGCCGTTGCCCCCGCGTCGCCTCGAGCCGGCGGACGATCTCGTCGATCTGCGCCTGGCTGATCTCGACGCTCGCGTAGCGGCTGAGCAGCCGGTTCCACGCCAGCTCGCCGTGGATCTGGCGCTTCATCGTCGTCGGCGAGGTGCCGCGCGAGCGAAGGAACGCCTCGAACCGGTCGATCGGCATGTTGCTGCGTTCGGCGACCCGCCGGAACGCCTGGTCGATCTCGGCCGGCGCGATGGTGATCTCGTTGGCCGCCGCCTCCTGGATCTGGAGCGTCTCGTCGATCAGGTTGCGCAGCACCTGCATCTGGAGCTGCTGGCGCTCCTCGGCACTGACCTCGACGTCGTTGGCGGCGAGCACGAGCGCGAGCCGCTGGTCGACGTCGGTCTGGGTGATGATCTCGCCGTTGACGATCGCGGTCGGCTTGCGGATCGTCGGATCGCGCTCGCCGAAGATCGTCATGTCGGTCGGAATGTTGAGCGCGCTCGCCGAGTTGGGCGGCGCGGGCTGCGCGAGCGCCGCGCTCGTCGCATAGCCACCCGCGACGATCGCCAGCGCGATCCCCGCCCGGCGCATGATGCGCTGCCTGGTCATGGAAGATATCGCCAATTTCGGTCCTGTTTGCTGGGCGGGAAGGCCCGCAGTCCTGCGCCGGCCGGTGCTCCCGCGATGATGAACGGGTCCTTAGCGCCCCAGATTGGTCAGCGCAAACCGCACCAAAAAAGTGTTCCCCCGCTGTGAATCCCCGATGTCGTCGTAGTCGCGGCGCCAGGTGAAGCCGAGCTCGATGCATTCGTCGATATAGGCGATGCCGATGCGCGTGCGGACGGGCTCGAAGCCGTCGGACTGCGAGAGCGGGTCTTCGTGCTCGCTGGTGAGGTCGATCACCGCCGAGCCGAAGATTGACCAGTAATTGCCGATCGCGACGCGCGCGCCCGCCAGCAGCTCCTCGCGGTCCTGCAAATCCTCGATCGTGAAATCATTGTCGCGGTTGAGCCGGAGGTAGCCGATCTCGCCATAGGTGGTGGTCGAGCCCACCGCGAGATCGATTTCGTTGCGGCGAAAGGCGAGATTGTCCTTGTCGAGCCGGTAGCGGTGGGTCAGCGCGACGAAGCGGCCGTAACGCAGCTGGGTGCGCCCGACCACGTCCGAGAACTGCTCGGCGAGCCCGGTGCCGTCGGGGAACAGCGTCTCCTTGTCGGTCAGGCGGTAGCTCTGGCCGATCACCGCGTCGAAGGCGAAGCCCGGCAGGTCGAGGCTGTATTCGCCGCCATAGGTGACGCGCGCGCCGTCCTCGAACCGGTCGTAGCCCGGGAAGCGGTTGAGCGCGAAGATGTTGGTGTCCTCGAGCTCGATCGAGCGCGAATCCTCGTTGGGCACGTCGAGGTTCGAGAGCGGCGGAGTATAGGCGATCTGGACGCGCGGGGTGATCCGCTGGACGCCGCCGAACAGCTCGCCGACGAAGGGCCAGGCCATATCGGCGGCGAACGCGCCGATGCCGCGGAACTGCCAGCCCGGATCGCCCGCGTAGAGCAGGGTGAGCGTGTCGGCGTTCTCGTCCGAATGATAGACGTCGGCGCGCGCGAGCGCGGTGAAGGTCACCTCCTGCCCCCAATCGGTGATCCGGCGGAGCTGCCATTCGGCGCTGGCGAAGGCGCGCTGGGTGTCCTGCCCCTCGGTGCGGACGATGCCGAGCGTGTTGGCCTGGAGCATGAAGTTGCCGCCGAGCCAGGGCTCGGGCGCGCGCAGCCGCCAGTCGATCACGGGGATGGCGATCGGCTGCTGGCCCGAATCGCCGGTAAAGCGGAGGTCCTGCACCGCCCAGCCCGCGATCGAGAGATAGGAGTCGACGCCGATCCGCTCGACGCTGACATTCTGGCGCAGCCGATCGTCGCGCGAGATGTCGTAGCGGCGCAGGAAGGTGTCGTCGGTGGTCAGCCGCATCGATCCGGTCGCGCTCCACTGGGGGGTGAACTGGAAGCGGCCGTTGGCTTCGATATAGCCGCGGAAGCCGTCGTCGCCGTCCTCGATCCCGCCGGGCGGCGGGTTGATCGGGCGGTTCTCGCCATAGGTCGCGATGCCGCGCACCTGGAACGCGCCCTCGGAGGCGAGATGGCGGTAGTGCGCCTCGATCGAGGGGACGACGCCCGAATAGACGCGCGGGGTGAGCGTGAGGTCGCGGTTGTCGGCGAGCTGCATGTAATAGGGAAAGGCGATCTCGAGCCCGTTGGTGCGGCTGATCCGGAATTCGGGGACGAGCAGCCCGGAGCTCCCGCCCGCGCTGCTATCGGGATGCGAGAAGGCGGGGAGCGCGAGGAAGGTGATCCCGAACAGCGTGAAGCGCGCGTCGCGGTAGCTGATCCGCGCGCGCACCGGATCGTGGATGATGCGCACCGCGCTGATGCTCCAGCTGGGCGTCTTGGGGCAGCCCGCGTCGTCGGTGACGCGGCACGGCGTGTAGGCCGCGTTCTCGAGCGTCGAGACGCCGTCGACGCGCGTCGCGCCGTCGGCGACCAGCCGCCCGCCGCCCTCGAGCACCAGCAGCAGATTCTCGATCGCGCCGTCGCGCAGGCTGTCGTCGAGCCGCGCCTCCTGGCCATAGGCGGTGTCGCCCTCGGGGGTGCGCACGATGACGTCACCGGTGGCGGTGACCTCGCCCGTCGCGCGGTTCCAGCTGACCTGGTCGGCGCGGAGCTGGACGCCCTGGCGCGCCATGCGGACGTCGCCACGTGCGCTGATCGTCTCGGCGACGCTGTCGTATTCGACGCTCTCGGCGCTGAACGCGACCTCGTTCTCGCTCGCCGGCGAGAGCAGCGGCGGCATCTCGTTGGCCGTGGTTTCGAGCGGCGTGGCGAACGCGGGCGCGGGGTCTTCGAAACCGGCGTCGGCGGCGCGCGGCGCGGCCTCGGCGGTCTAAGATC
>JACMKH010000042.1 GCA_014380205.1 Sphingomonadaceae bacterium | reverse complement strand
GTTGACCTCCTCGGCGAACGCCTCGACCGCCTCCGGATCGGGCGCGTTGGCGGGCGGGTCGACGGGCTGCGCGGCGGCGGGCGCGGCGAGGCACAGCGCGGCGAGGGCGAAGGCTATAGTGCGAAGCATCGTTGTCATTGCGGTCAAACCTACCCGTTTGGGCTGAGCTTGTCGAAGCCCTGCGCTTCCTCCGGTCCGTGAAAAACCGCCCTTCGACAGGCTCAGGGCGAACGGAACTAGGGTGCGGACGTGCGACGCTTACGCTTCCGCCGCCAGCCTCGCCGCCTTCTCGCGCGCCTCGTCGATCCCGCCGACCATGTAGAAGGCGCTCTCGGGCAGATCGTCGTGCTTGCCCTCGACTACCTCCTTGAAGCTGCGGATCGTGTCCTCGATCTCGACGAACTTGCCAGGGATGTTGGTGAACACCTCGGCGACGTGGAAGGGCTGCGACAGGAAGCGCTGGATTTTGCGCGCCCGCGCGACGGTCAGCTTATCCTCCTCGGAAAGCTCGTCCATCCCGAGGATCGCGATGATGTCCTGGAGCGACTTGTACTTTTGAAGCGTCTCCTGAACGCGGCGCGCGGTCGCGTAATGCTCCTCGCCGACGGTGCGCGGCTCGAGCACGCGGCTGGTCGAATCGAGCGGGTCCACGGCGGGATAGATGCCGAGCTCGGAGATCGCGCGGCTGAGCACGGTGGTCGCGTCGAGGTGCGCGAACGAGGTCGCGGGGGCGGGGTCGGTGAGGTCGTCGGCGGGAACGTAGATCGCCTGGACGCTCGTGATCGAGCCCTTGTTGGTCGAGGTGATCCGCTCCTGGAGCGCGCCCATGTCGGTCGCGAGCGTCGGCTGATAGCCCACCGCCGAGGGGATGCGGCCGAGCAGCGCCGAGACTTCGGAGCCTGCCTGGGTGAAGCGGAAGATGTTGTCGATGAAGAACAGCACGTCCTGCCCCTCCTCGTCGCGGAAATATTCGGCGAGCGTGAGCCCCGACAGCGCGACGCGCGCGCGCGCGCCGGGCGGCTCGTTCATCTGGCCGTAGACCAGCGCGACCTTCGATCCCTCCGAGGTCGCGTTGCCGTCGGCGTCCTTGGCGATGACGCCCGCGTCGAGGAACTCGTGATAGAGATCGTTGCCCTCGCGCGTGCGCTCGCCGACGCCCGCGAATACGCTGGTGCCGCCATGACCCTTGGCGATGTTGTTGATCAGCTCCTGGATGAGCACGGTCTTGCCGACGCCGGCGCCGCCGAACAAGCCGATCTTGCCGCCGCGTGCATAGGGCGCGAGCAGGTCGATCACCTTGATCCCCGTGACGAGGATCGCGCTTTCGGTCGACTGGTCGACGAACAGCGGGGATTCGGCGTGGATCGGGGCGGTTTGCGTGTGGCCGATCGGCCCGCGCTCGTCGATCGGCTCGCCGATCACGTTCATGATCCGGCCGAGCGTCTTGGGGCCGACGGGCATGCGAATCTGCGAGCCCGTGTCGCTGACGTTCTGGCCGCGCACCAGCCCCTCGGTCGCATCCATCGCGATCGTGCGGACCATGTTCTCGCCGAGATGCTGCGCGACCTCGAGCACGAGCCGGTTGCCGTTGTTGTCGGTCTCGAGCGCCGACAGGATCGCCGGCATCTCGCCGTCGAAGCTCACATCGACGACCGCGCCGATGACCTGGCTAATCTTGCCGACATTGTTAGTGGTGGGGGCAGTTGCCATTGTTTCGTCTACCTCTTTCCGTCCGGGTTTGGTGTCAGCCGAAATGAATAGAATGCGGGGTTCAAAATGTCCCGAAGCCTAGGGAGATATTCAACGGTTAATTCGCTTGCGCCGCATCGCCAGCAATTCATAGGAAGTATCATCCCTCCTACCGATGCGGCTATTATGCGTACTCGCTCCGTCGCAATAAGTGTGTCGATGATTGGCCTAACCTTTGCTGGCGTAGTACCGGCAGCAGTCGCAATGCACTTCAGACATAGCGCTCCACGCGTTGCCTGCAGCTCGCCTAATATTTTGCGAGGAAGTGAGCTAGCAGGCACCGTCACAGCGCCTCCGCCCCGGAAATAATCTCCACCAGCTCGGTCGTGATCGCGGCTTGGCGCGAGCGGTTGTACTGGATGGTGAGCTTGTTGATCAGATCGCCGGCGTTGCGCGTGGCGTTGTCCATCGCGGTCATCGAGGCGCCCTGCTCGGACGCCGCGTTCTCGAGCAGCGCGCGGAAGACCTGGATCGCGAGGTTGCGCGGGAGCAGCTCGGCGAGGATCTCCTCCTCGTCGGGCTCATATTCGACCGCCGCGCCGCCCGCGGGCTCGGGCTCGCGATCGCCGAGCGGGACCGGGATGAGCTGCCGGGTCTGCGGCTCCTGGACGAGCGCGGACTTGAACTTGGAGTAGAACAGCCAGGCGACATCGAACTCGCCCTTGTCGAGCCGCTCGACGAGCTGGTCGGCGACCGCGCGCGCGTCGTCGAAGCTCGGGTTCTTGATCTGGGTGGTGTCGAAATGATGCTTGATCTGGCCGGGGTAGAGCCGCTGGATCACCGGGCGGCCCTTGCGGCCGACGAGGAAGAAGGTGACGTCCTTGCCCTCGGCGCGCAAGGCCTCGGCCTTGAGCCGCGCCTCCTTGACGATGTTCGAGTTGAACGCGCCCGCGAGCCCGCGGTCCGAATTGGCGACGACGAGCAGGTGGCGCTGCTCGCTGCCCGTCCCGCCGAGCAGCTTCGCGACGCCCGCCTTGCCCGCGACGCGCGAGGCGAGGCTCGCCATCACGCGCTCGAGCCGCTCGGCATAGGGGCGCGCGGCCTCGGCGACCGCCTGGGCGCGCTTGAGCTTGGCCGCGGCGACCATCTGCTTGGCCTTGGTGATCTTCTGGGTCGATTTGACCGAGGAGATGCGGCCTTTGAGTTCCTTGAGGCTTGCCATTGCAGTTGACTAAAACACTGACGGATCAGGAAATGCACTCTCCTGCATTAGGGAAAGTGCAAGGAAAACAGCTGCTGCCACAAACGCTATGATCGCCCAGATTCTCGCATGCCCGACCCGGACTTCGCGACCTTCTGCGGGCGAGTTCGCTGCAATAAACTGGAGCTCCTTGCCTTTCAGCACGAGATATACACAGCCCATCCAGATGATGATTTGTAGCACCGCGTTATCCTTCATTCGTCATGCTGAACTTGTTTCAGCATCCATGGTTCAACTTCCGTCCGTCCATGCGAGGCTTACGCCATGGACCCTGAAACGAGTTCAGGGTGACGGGGGGTCGTTTGTCGCGGCTCCTATGCAAACGTCTTCACGAAGTCGTCGAGGATCCCCTTGAGCTTGCCCGCCGTATCGTCCTCGAGCTTCTCGGTCGTCCGGATCTCGCTCAGCACATCGCCGTGATCGTGCCGCATATGGCTCAGGAAGCTCGCCTCGAAATCGGTGACCTGGTCGGTCGGAATGCCGTCGAGATAGCCGTTGACCCCCGCGAAGATCGAGACGACCTGCTCCTCCATCGGCATCGGCTGATACTGCGGCTGCTTGAGCAGCTCGGTGAGCCGCGCGCCGCGGTTGAGCAGGCGCTGGGTCGACGCGTCGAGGTCCGAGCCGAACTGCGCGAAGGCGGCCATCTCGCGATATTGCGCGAGATCGAGCTTGATCGAGCCCGCGACCTTCTTCATCGCCTTGGTCTGCGCGGCCGATCCGACGCGGCTCACCGACAGGCCGACGTTGATCGCGGGGCGGATGCCCGCGAAGAACAGCTCGGTCTCGAGGAAGATCTGCCCGTCGGTGATCGAGATGACGTTGGTCGGGATATAGGCCGAGACGTCGCCCGCCTGGGTCTCGATGATCGGCAGCGCGGTCAGCGAACCCTTGCCGGCGTCGTCGCCCATCTTGGCGGCGCGCTCAAGCAGGCGCGAATGGAGATAGAACACGTCGCCCGGATAGGCCTCTCGCCCCGGCGGGCGGCGCAGCAGCAGCGACATCTGGCGATAGGC
>JACMKH010000332.1 GCA_014380205.1 Sphingomonadaceae bacterium | reverse complement strand
GGCGCGCGGCGCCAAGCGCGCGATGCTTCTCCCGGTCTCGGCGCCCTTCCACTGCCCGCTGATGCAGCCCGCCGCCGACGCGATGGCCGAGGCGCTCGCCGGCGCCGAGATGCGCGCGCCGCTCGTGCCGGTCTACGCGAACGTGACGGCGGGGCCGGTGTACGATCCTGACACGATCCGCGGCCTGCTCGTCGAGCAGGTGACCGCGACGGTGCGCTGGCGCGAGAGCATCGCGAACATGGCGGCGGCGGGGGTCGAGGAGTTCGTCGAGCTGGGGGGGAAGGTAGTCGCACCGATGGTGAAGCGGATCGTTCCGGATGTGGGGCAACGGAGCGTGGTGACGATGGCGGACGTCGAGGCGCTGGCGAAGCAGCTTTGATTTTTTCACGCGAAGGCGCGAAGGCGCGAAGATATGCAGGACTTGGAGGCGATCTCAGCCGACGTCGTCGATGCTGCGCTCCGGCTGAACCGAGATCTCGGACCTGGGCTGCTGGAGAGCGTGTGCGAGACGGTGCTTGCCGAGATGCTTGCGAGGCGTGGTTATGCCGTAGCGCGTCAGCGCCCGGTCGATATCGAATACGACGGAATGCGCCTTGAATGCGCGTTTCGAATCGACCTCCTCGTCGAGGATTGCTCCCTGGTGGAAATCAAATCGGTGGAGCGGCTCAACGCCGCTCATGCCAAGCAACTGCTGACATATCTGCGTCTGACGCGGCAGCCGCTGGGGTTACTGATCAACTTCGGCGGCGAGACGCTCAAGGAGGGGCATCGCCGTATCGCCAGTGACTACACGCCCTTCGCGCCTTCGCGTGAATCAAGAATAGGGAACCGCACCATGTTCGATCTCCAAGGCAAGACCGCGCTCGTGACGGGCGCTTCGGGCGGGATCGGCTCCGCCATCGCGAAGGCGCTGGCGGAGCGCGGGGCTCGGCTTGCGGTTTCGGGGTCGAATGGGGAGAAGCTCGAGTCGTTTCGCTTGGAGCTGGGGGGGGATCATGTCGCGTTGCAGTGCGACCTTTCGGATGGCGCGGCGGTGGATCAGCTCGTGCCGCGGGGGGTCGAGGCGTTGGGGGGGCTCGATATTCTGGTCAACAACGCGGGAGTGACGCGCGACAATCTCGCGATGCGGATGAAGGACGAGGAGTGGGATCAGGTGATCCGCGTCAATCTCGAGGCGGCGTTCAGGCTGTGCCGCGCGGCGATGCGGCCGATGATGAAGGCGAGGGGAGGGCGGATCATCACGATCACCTCGGTGGTCGGCGCGACGGGCAATCCGGGGCAGGCGAACTACGCCGCCTCCAAGGCGGGGCTGGTCGGCATGTCCAAGGCGCTCGCGCAGGAGGTCGCGAGCCGGGGGATCACGGTCAATTGCGTCGCGCCGGGGTTCATCGCCTCGGCGATGACCGAGGCGCTGCCCGAGGCGCAACGCGACGCGCTGCTCGGGCGGATTCCGGCGGGCCGGCTCGGCGAGGGCGACGATGTTGCGGCGGCGGTGGTCTATCTCGCGTCGGACGAGGCGGCCTATGTCACGGGGCAGACGCTCCACGTCAACGGCGGCATGGCGATGCTCTAGGCTGGGCGCGCCGGCGGGGGACTTGCGCGTTATAGGGCCGCCCTCTAGGGGATTCGCGAGACCATCGAACAACAGGGAAAAGCCATGAGCGACACCGCCGACCGCGTGAAGAAGATCGTCATCGAGCACCTCGGCGTCGAGGCCGAGAAGGTCACCGAGGACGCCGCGTTCATCGACGATCTCGGCGCGGACAGCCTCGACATCGTCGAGCTGGTGATGGCGTTCGAGGAGGAGTTCGGCGTCGAGATTCCCGACGACGCGGCCGAGAAGATCGTCACGGTCAAGGATGCGGTGACCTATATCGACGAGAACAACGGCTGATCGTTCGGAACTCCCATCGCCGGTCAAAGGCCGAGCCGATATGCTATCGACACGGCTCCCCGATCCGACCGGGGAGCCGTTTTGCTTTGAGGAGAAGGGCGCATGCGCCGCGTAGTCGTCACCGGATTGGGGCTCGTCACGCCGCTCGGCGCGGACGTCGAGACGAGCTGGAGCAATATCGTCAACGCGCGATCGGGCGCGGCGCGGATCACCCACTTCGATCCGGCCGATTACCCCTGCCAGGTCGCGTGCGAGGTCAAGCCCGCCGATCATGAATGGGGCTTCGATTCCTCGATCCGCGTCGATCACAAGGTCCAGCGCCAGGTCGATCCGTTCATCGTTTTCGGGATCGACGCCGCGGGGCAGGCGATCGAGGATGCGGGCCTCACCGACATGACCGACGAGCAGCGCGAGCGCGCCGGCGTCTCGATCGGCTCGGGGATCGGCGGACTGCCCGGGATCGAATCCGAGTCGCTGGTGCTCGCCGAGAAGGGGCCGCGCCGCGTGAGCCCGCATTTCGTCCACGGCCGGCTGATCAACCTCGTCTCGGGGCAGGTCTCGATCAAATACGGGCTCCAGGGCCCCAACCACGCCGTGGTCACCGCCTGCTCGACCGGCGCGCACTCGATCGGCGACGCGGCGCGGATGATCGCGCTCGACGACGCCGACGTGATGCTCGCGGGCGGGGCGGAAGCGGCGATCTGCCCGATCGGGATCGCGGGCTTCGCGCAGGCGCGCGCTCTCTCGACCAATTTCAACGACGAGCCGACGCGCGCGAGCCGGCCCTATGACGTCGAGCGCGACGGCTTCGTGATGGGCGAGGGCGCGGGCGTGGTGGTGCTCGAGGAATATGAGCACGCCAAGGCGCGCGGCGCCCATATCTATGCCGAGGTGGTCGGCTACGGGCTGTCGGGCGACGCCTATCACGTCACCGCGCCGCACCCCGAGGGGCGCGGCGGCTTCAACGCGATGAAGATGGCGATCGCCAAATCGGGGCTCGATTTCAGCGAGATCGACTATATCAACGCGCACGGCACCTCGACCCCGCTTGGCGACGAGATCGAATTGGGCGCGGTGCGGCGGCTGTTCGGCAATGCGATCGGCGACGTCTCGATGAGCTCGACCAAATCGGCGATCGGGCATCTGCTCGGCGGCGCGGGGGCGGTCGAATCGGTGTTCTGCATCCTCGCAATGCGCGATCAGGTCGCGCCCCCGACGCTCAATCTCGAGAATCCGAGCGAGGGCTGCGCGGGTGTCGATCTCGTCCCGCTCGAGGCCAAGCAGCGCAAGATCGACGCGGTGCTCAACAACAGCTTCGGCTTCGGCGGGACCAACGCCAGCCTGGTGATGAAGCGCGTCTGACATGACCCGACGCAGGGTCGGTTGCCTCGCGGTCGTGTTGATCGCGGCGCTCGCGCTGCTCGCCGTCGGCGCGTGGCGCGGATGGAGCGGCGCGGGTCCGCTCGAGGCGCCGGCCACCGTCACCATTGCCGATGGGGCGAGCCTCACCGCCGCCGCCGAGACGCTCGAGGACGCGGGCGTGATCCATTCCCAGGACCGCTTCCTGATGCTCGCACGCCTGTTCGGCGGCGACGAGCCCGTGCGCGCGGGCGAATATGAAATGCCCGCGCACGTCAGCGCGTCGCAGGCGTTGCGCATCCTCCAGCGCGAGGTCGCGGTTCAGCGCTTCGTGACGATTCCCGAGGGCATGCCCTCGGTGCTCGTGCGCGACAGGCTGATGGCCGAGCCGCTGCTCACAGGCGAGGTGCCAGTCCCGGCCGAGGGATCGGTGCTGCCGGACAGCTATTCATACGAGCGCGGCGAGAGCCGCGCGGCGGTGCTGGTGCGGATGCAGGCGGCGATGCGCGGCGAGCTCGCGCGGCTGTGGCCCAGGCGGACGCGGCGCAGCATCGTGCGCACCCCCGCCGAGGCGGTGACCCTCGCCTCGATCGTCGAGAAAGAGACCGCCGTCCCCGCCGAGCGACGGACGGTCGCGGGCGTCTACACCAACCGGCTGCGCGAGGGCATGATGCTCCAGGCCGATCCGACGATCATCTATCCGATCACGCGCGGCCGCCCGCTCGGCCGCCGCATCCGCCGCTCGGAGATCCGCCAGCGCAACGGCTACAACACCTATGCGATGACCGGGCTGCCCGCGGGGCCGATTGCCAATCCGGGCCGCGAGTCGATCGCGGCGGTGCTCGACCCCGCCCCGACCGACGCGCTCTATTTCGTCGCCGACGGTAGGGGCGGGCACGTCTTCGCCGCGACGCTCGAGGAGCACAACCGCAATGTCGAGCGCTGGTATGCGATCAGGCGCGCGCGCGGGGAGATGTGAAGATCAGCGCAACCATCCGCGTCGGACGCCGAGCCCCGCGAACCACACGAGAAAGATCGCGATGGCGATGATCGCGAGCGGTAGGCCCAGCGCCGAGGCGCCGAGCAGCCCGATCGCGTCGGCCATGAGAAAGGGCCAGGCGAACTGCGCGAGCGCCGCGATTAGCGCGATTATGAACAGGATGCGAGACCACATCCGCCGCAGCAGCAGGCCGATGCTGCCGAGCGTGCTCGCGAACACCGCCAGCGCGAACGCCGCGTGCTGCCAGCCGGGCGCGGTCTCGATCAGGATGCGCTGGCCCTCTGGGAGCGCGGCGAGCTCCGCCGGCCCCAGCGAGGTTTCCTGAATGTAGAAGAACACGCCGACCAGCGACCAGAGCAGCGCGGCGATGCTCACCGCCCAGAACCACGTCGGTGGCCGCGTGTTGAGAACCCGGTTCACGTCGCGCGCCTTGATTTGCGTCGGCACAAGGTTTGCCCCGAAATGGAGCAAAATGCAAACGGCGCGGGCGAGCGGCGCCTACAGCCGCAAGCCCGAGAGCATGTCGAGACCGACCATCAGATTGAGGTTCTGGATCGCCGAGCCCGCCGCCCCCTTGCCGAGATTGTCGAGCGCGGCGCACAGGCGAAGCTGGCCGCCGTCGGGCGAGCTAAAGATCATGATTTCGAGCCGGTCGAGGCCCGCGCAGCGCTCGATCGCCAGCGTCTCGAGCTGCTCGGTCCCATCGGAGTCGAGCACGCGCACCGCCCCCCGGCACGCGTAGTGCACCGCGATGAGCGCGCGCAGATCGTGGGCCGAAGGCGCGCCCGCGAGCATCGACCGCACGATCGGAACCTCGACGATCATCCCGCGATAGACGTTGGCGACCGAGGGCGAGAACAACGGGGCGGCGTCGAGCCCCGCGTGGACGCGCATCTCGGGAAGATGCTTGTGAGTGAGGCCTAGCGCATAGTTGCGGAAGCCCGTCGCCGCCGCGCCGCTCTCGAACTCCTCGATCATCGCCTTGCCGCCGCCCGAAAAGCCCGAGGTCGCGTTGACGCTGAGCGGTGTGCCGGGTGCGAGCAGTCCCGCGCGGACGAGCGGGCGGACGAGCGCGATGAAGGCAAGCGCGTAGCAGCCCGGATTGGCGACGCGGCGAGCGCTCGCGATCCTTTCCGCCTGGTCGGCTTCCATTTCGGGAAAGCCGTAGACCCAGGCGGGGTCGACGCGATGCGCGGTCGAGGCGTCGATGATGCGCACGGCCGAGTCGCCCGCGAGCGCGACCGCCTCGCGCGCGGCACCATCGGGAAGGCAGAGGATCGCGATATCGGCGGCGTGGAGCGCGTCGCGCCGCGTTGCCTCGTCGCGTCGTCGCGCCTCGTCGAGCTCGATCAGCGCAACGTCGTCGCGGCCCGCGAGCCGCTCGCGGATCTCGAGCCCCGTGGTGCCGTGGCCGCCGTCGATGAACACCGTGACGGTCAAGGCGCGACTCGCCGCCGCGCGAGCACCGGCTGGACGTGATCGCGCCCGATCCGCGCGATGACATCGGCGAGCGGCTCGGCGACGGTTGCTCCGTGATGATGTGTCGCATGGAGCAGGCTGTCGGCGTCGCGCATCATTCCGACATGGTTGGGAAAGAAAACGAGATCGCCGCGCCGGTGCGGCTCGTCCTCGGCGAGCAACGCGCCCAGCGCCTGCTGCTGCTGGTCGCTGTCGCGCGGCGCGGCGATGCCGGCGAAGGCGTGCGCGAGCTGGACAAGCCCCGAACAATCGATGCCGAACCCCGAACGGCCACCCCACAGATAGGGCGTGCCGACCAATCGCTCGGCAATCGCAACCGGATCGGCGACGCGCTCGCCAATGGGCAGCAGGTCCGCCGCCCGCACATAGCCCCCCTCCACGGCCATGAACGCTTCGCTAGGCCTCGCGGCGACGCGCTCGCCGATCGAGCGCTCGCCGATCGAAGCGGCGTGCTCGTCGGGTTGGGCATAGACGGGTGCCAGGCACACGGCGACGACATGGGTCGGCTCGCTATCGTCGCCAAGCGCCTCCGTCTCGATGTAGCCGACATAATGATCGTGGACGCCATAACCCCACGACCAGCCGCCTTCGCTCTCAAGCTCGGCAAAGACCTCGCCACGGAGCAGCTGCGAACCTAGCCGCGCTTGACGCGAAGGCGCCTCGCGCAGGTCCGTGACGCCGGAGATCGTGCGCATCTCGTGCGGCTTGGCAAACCAGGGTGCGAAGACGCGGCCCGCGAGGTCCCAATCGGCGAGATCGTCGCGCGCGGCGTGGATTCGGGGATCGAGCGCCTGATCGGCGCCCGCGAGGCTAAAGCGGGTGCGAGGCGGCGAGCTTGAACCCGTGCTCTTGCGCGTCGATGATGCGTTCGAAGCCTTCAAGAAACTGCGCCCCGGTGCGGGTGGGTGCGACGAAGACGTTGCGTCGGTCGGCGTCGTCGCGTTCGCGCCTGAGATAGCCGAGCCCGGAGAGCGTGTTCAAGGCGCGTGTCACGACGGGCTTGGAAACATCGAGAACGTGCGCGAGGCCGCGCACGGTGTGCGGCCCCGGCGTGTTGTGGACGAGCAGCAGCAACGCCATCTGCCGGTTGGTCAAATCGGGCTTGCCTGAACGCACATAGCTGATCAGCGCTCGCATCCAGGTCCGCAATGAGGCACGCGGCACTTTCGCCTCCTTTCGCTGGCCCCAGGCGGGCCGACACGACTAACCAACGGTCAGGGCGGAAGATTGTTTCAGCGGTGAAACGGATCGCCGCGCTCACGCCTCGCCGTAGCGATCCTGGAGCAGCCGCCAGACCGCGCGCAGCCCCAGCGCCTCGCCGCCCCTGGGCCGGCCGGGCTTGGCCGCGGGGCGCCAGGCGAAGGTGTCGAGATGCGCCCAGGCGATGTCCGGATCGACGAACTTGCGCAGGAACAGCGCGGCTGTCGTCGCGCCCGCGAGCTGGCCCTGCGCGGCGTTGTTGGTGTCGGCGATGTCCGAGGCGAGCAGTTCCTCATAGGGCGACCACAGCGGGAGTCGCCAAAGCGGATCGTCCTCGGCCTCGCCCGTCTTGCGTAGCGCGTCCGCCAGATCGTCGTCCGGAGTAAACAGCGCCGGCAGATCCGGGCCGAGCGCGACCCGCGCGGCGCCGGTGAGCGTCGCGAAATCGACGATCAGCTCGGGCTTGCCCTCGCACGCCAGAGCGAGCGCGTCCCCGAGGATCAGGCGGCCTTCGGCGTCGGTGTTGCCGATCTCGACGCTGATCCCCTTGCGGCTTGCGAGCACGTCTCCGGGACGGAAGGCGTCGGCCGCGATCGCGTTCTCGACCGCGGGAACGATCATGTGCAGCCTCACCGGCAGCCGCGCGCCGATCACCAGCCTTGCGAGCGCCAGCGCGTGGGCCGCGCCGCCCATGTCCTTCTTCATCAGCAGCATGCCCGCCGCGGGCTTGATGTCGAGCCCGCCCGAATCGAAGCACACGCCCTTGCCGATAATCGCGACGCGCGGATGCGCGGGATCGCCCCATTCGAGCTCGATCAGGCGCGGCGCGCGCTGGCGCGTCGCCGCCCTGCCGACCGCCGCGACCATCGGAAAGCCCTGATCGAGCGCGTCGCCCGCGGTGACATGGACCTCGCCTCCGCCTGCCGCGATGTCGCGCGCGGTCTGCTCGATCTCGGCCGGCCCCATGTCGCCCGCCCCCGTGTTCACCATCGAGCGAACGAGATCGAACGCCTCGGCGAGCGCGACGAGCCCCTCGATCGCGCCGGCCTGGGGCGTGAGCAGCACGCGCGGCTTGGCGGGCTCGGGCTTCGCGCGATAGCGGTCGAAGCGATATTGGGCGAGCAGCCAGCCCAGTGCGGCGGATCCCGGCTCGTGGCCCGCGACGCGATAGATGCCCTCGGGTAGCGTCTCCGCCGCCTTAGCGAGGCACCAGCTGCTCAGGCTGTCGGGATCGGCGACGCCGAGCAGCGCCGACCAGCGCTCGCCGGGCTCTCCCGGCAGGATCGCGATCTGGAAACCCTTGCCCTCGAAGCCCTGCGCGCGCGCCGCCTCGCGGTGCGCCTCGGAAGCGGACTTGCGCCAGCCGTCCATGCCGTCGGCGTTGACCAGCATAAGATCGTGCGCGAGCTGGCCCTTGTCGGGCTGGAGTAGCGCGGCATAATCGGTCATAGCCGTTCCCTAGCCAGGCAAGCGCCGCCCGGCGAGCGGCAAATGGGGGGACGGCATGACGGGGACGATGCTCGGGACGATTCGGCAGGCGTGTGCGCTGGTCGCGCTGGGCGCGCTCGCGGCGTGCTCGCTGCAGGGCGCGATCGACGCGATGGTCTCGGACGAGGATCGCGAGATGGTCGAGGAGTTCATCGACGACATCCGCGACGGCAATCTCGAGGATCTGCGCGAGGAGTTCGACGAGGATATCTGGGCGCAAAGCGAGCCGCAGCTCGAAGCGGCGGCCGAGCTCTTCCCCGAGGGCGACAGCGAGACGCGCTTCGTCGCCTACAGCGTCAATTCGAACCTCGACGACGGCGACCGTCGCACGACCAAGGAGTTCCGCGTCCTCACCACCGATGAGGACACATGGACGATCACCCAGATCGACACGACCGCGGTGAACGGACGCCAGCGGATCACCGCCTGGAACGTCGAGGCGTACGACGAGGAGCCCGAGGAGGTGGCGGTGCTCGAATCGGCGGGGACGGTGATGCTGTGGTTCTCGATCATCGGCCTCGCCTTCCTGATCGGTGTCGTCGTCCTGATCGTCTGGCTCATCCGGCGTTCGCGGCGCAACACGCGTGCCTACCCCGGTGCGATCCCACCGACCGTGCCCCCGCCGGACCCGCCCGCGCCGCCCGTCACCTGACGCGGGTTGCGCGAGCCGCGGAATGAGCGCAGACCTCGCCGATCGATCGCGGCGGGGGAGACGTGACGATGACGGCAAGGCGAAGGCTCGACCGGCGCTCGTTTCTCGGGCGCGTCGCGGGTGGCGCGGTCGCGATGGGCGGCACGCTGTCATTGCTCGGCGGCAAGGCCCATGCCTACCAGCTCACCGACTGCGACCCGACCGATCCTTCGGGCGGCGGGCGCACGGGGCGTAGCGGAGTGACCGATTCGGACCCGACCGACCGCAGCGGCTGCGGCCGGGGAACGGGACAGCACACCACGCCGTCCTCCAGTGGCAACCAGACCTATACTGGCGTGACCGACGCCGATAGCGGGCCGGGCGCCGATCGCGGCGGCTATGGCCGAGGCGGGGGCGCCGTCACCCAGCAGCAGCCGACGGCGGTGACCGACAGCGACACCGGCGCCTATGCCGATCCGGTCGGGCGCGGTCGCGGGACGCAATCCAATATCGACATGCAGGACGACGTGCGCGCCGAGCGCTGCGCCAACAACCGCGCGCGGCTCGCCGAGCTCGAGCGCCAGGCGCTCGAACCCGAGGGCTGGAGCGACGAGACGCTTGCGCGCGCGCGGACCGAGCTCAGCGTGATCAATGCCCATACCGAGCGGTTCCTCGATTCCCAGGCGACCGGCGCCGAGCTCGAAGCCTTGGTCAATGATACTTTCGCCGCGTTGGCGCCGATCGCCCGCGCGCACGACCTGCTGGCCGACTCGCTTCATCTCGATCCGTGGCGCGACGGCGTCACCGCGCGCATCGCGCGCGCCGAACGGGCGGTGCCCCAGCGCGCGGAGCTGCATCGGCTGATCGCCGAACACCGCAACAGTCTGATCGCACTCGGCTGTCCCTAGCGTCGAACGCGCTGGAGTCCCGCCCGCCCCGCGCGCGCCTAACCTGTGTTTAGGGTGTTGGCCGACAGGATGCTCCGGCGACTTATCAAACGGGGGGAGCTGATCGTCCATGATCACGACGGCAAGACCTATCGCTACGGTGAAGCCAAACTCGGCGAGGAACCGGTCCGCGCGCGGCTGACCGATCGCGGCGCGGCGCTCCACATCGTCAAGGATCCGCGCGTCGGCGCGGGCGAGGCCTATATGGATGGCCGGCTCGTGATGGAGCAGGGCGACATCCGCGACCTCATCCTGCTGCGCCAGCGCGACGCCATCCCCATCACGCGCGAGCCGATGCTCGCCGAGGAGGGGCGGCTGCGGATGCTCGAGCAACCGCCCGAGTGGCATCTGGCGCAGGCGGCGGAGTAGGCGACGCCGCTGCGGGTCAGGCTGCCTGGGGCATTCGCGAGGTGAACGTCGCGCGCGTGACGCAGACCTTGAGACCGGCGGAGTCGCTCAAGCTTTCCACGCGCGCATCGAGTTGCTTGGCGAGCGCCTTGACGATTGTCGTGCCCAAGCCGCCTTCGCTTGCGCTTGCCTTGTCGTCGATCTTCCCGACGCCGTTGTCCGAAACGACCAGCTTCCAGTCGGTGCCTTCGATCTCATAGGTGACGAGGATCAGCGCCCCCGTCTTCTTGTCGGGAAAGGCATATTTGAGCGCATTGATCACGAGCTCGGTAACGATCAACCCCAAGCTGACCGCCTTCGCCGACTCGATTTTCGCATCGTCGGCGATCACCCTGATCTCGACCGGCTGACTCTCGCCGACCATGGACGCGGCAAGCCCGTCGCCGAGCTTCGAGAGATAGGCGCGGACCTCGATCCGGTCGACGCCCGCCGACGCATGGAGATGCGACTGCACCGTGGCGACCGACATCACGCGCTGATGCGCGTCCTCGAGGTGATGCCGCGTTTCATCCGAGGTCACGGCGCGCGCCTTGAGCATAAGAATGCTCGCGATGATCGACAGGCTGTTGGCGACGCGATGCTCCATCTCTTGGAGCAGGATCTGCTTCTGGCGCAGCAGCTCGCTGGTATGCGCGAGCAACTCCTCCTTCTCGCGCTCGATCGCGCGGCGCGCCGTGATGTCGCTAAAGGCGAGCAGGATCGTGGTCTGGTCGCTGTCGTCATAGACCACCTGCCGGGCGTTGAGCAGCATTGTCCTGGGGCCGATCCCCGGAAAATCATGCTCGACCTCGAAGCCGTCCATCGACCGGCGCTCGGGAAGAATCGTTTCGAGCAGGATGCGAAGCGCGGGAATGTCCCATTGGCCGTCGCCCAGCGCATAGAGCATCACGCCCCGCGTCGCATCGGGATCGACCCTGAAGGTTTCGTAGAACGACCGGCTGGCGGCGAGCACGCGCAGCTCGTGATCGAGCACGACGAACGGATCAGGGATGGTGTTGACAATCGCCCGCGCCAGCACCTGCGCGCCTTCGAGATTTTGGATCGCGTTCAACATCGCCGGGAATGCGTGCCCTATCCGCGACGCCCAGGTCACGGGCGCTCCGCGTCCGGGGAGACTACACCAAAACCGGCCGATTGTCGTCATCGCCGAATTGCAAACCTATAGGATGCATTTCCAGAAAGAGCACAGGAGGACGCCATGACCGACGCCGCCATCCCAACCGACCGCCGCACCATGCTCAAGGGCGCGGCCGCATTCGCCGCGATGCTGTCTCCGGCGATGGCGTTCGCCCAAGGCGATGGAAGCGGTGACCGCGCGGCAATCCGGCGCGTGATCGACGAGAGCTATGACGCGTCGATCGCGCGGCTGCGCGAGTGGATCGCGCTGCCGACGATCGCGGCCGAAGGGCTCAACATTCAGGAGGGCGCCGACCATATGGCGCGGCTCGCGACCGAGGCTGGGTTCGCTGGCGTGCGCAAGGTTCCGACCGGTGGCGTGCCTGCGGTGTTCGGCGTGCTCGACGCGGGCGCGGCGCGCACGCTCGGCATCTATTTCATGTATGACGTCAAGCAGGTCGATCCCGCCGAATGGGCCTCGCCGCCCTTCGAGGGGGCGATGTTCGATCACGAGCTCGGCCGCGCGATCCGCGGGCGTGGCGCGACCAACCAGAAGGGCCCCGAAAGCGCGTTCCTCGCCGCGCTCCACGCCTTCCGCGCCTCCGGGCGGCGCCTCCCGGTCAATCTCGTGCTGCTCGCCGAGGGCGAGGAGGAGATCGGATCGCCCAATTTCATCAACGTCTTCCAGGACGCCGATGTGCTCGCCGCGATGCGCCGCGCCGACGGGGTGATCATTCCCGGCAACGGCCAAGGCCCTGACGGCAATGCGACCGTCTCGCTCGGCGCGAAAGGGATCATCGAGTGCGAGCTGATCGCCTCTGGCGAGCGCTGGGGGAGGGGTCCCGCGCGCGACATCCATTCGAGCCTCAAGGCGCAGGTCGACAGCCCCGTCTGGCACCTCGTCGAAGCGCTCAAGACGCTGACCACCGATCACGGCAACACCCCCGCGATCGAGGGCTGGTTCGAGCATGTCCGCCCGCTGACGGCGCGCGAGCGCGAGATCATCGAGATCGGCGCGCGCGCGCGCAGCGAGGCCGAGGCCAAGCAGCAGCTCGGCGTCCAGCGCTGGATCGACGATCTGCCGTGGCGCGAATCGCTCGAGCGGCTGGTCTCGCAGCCGACGGTCAACATCGAGGGGCTCGTCGCGGGCTACACCGGGCCCGGCGGCAAGACCGTGCTTCCGGCACGCGGGCTCGCCAAGCTCGACTTGCGGCTCGTGCCCGACATGACCGTCGCCGATTGCCTGCCCAAGCTGCGCGCGCATCTCGCCGCGCAAGGCTTCGGCGACATCGAAGTCAACATGAGCGGCGGCTACGACCCGACCGAGACCGCCGAGGACAGCCGCGTGATCCGTGCGCAGCAGGCGGTCTACACGCGCACCGGCGTCGAATGGTCGCTGTGGCCGCGCAACGCGGGCTCATGGCCGGGCTTCGTCTTCACCGGCGACCCGCTGAGCAAGCCCGCGGGCAGCTACGGCCTCGGCCACGGCAGCGGCGCGCACGCCCCCGATGAGTACATGCTGCTCGAGAGCAACACCCCCGCGATCGCCGGCTATCGCGAGGCGGCGATGAGCTACGTCGACATGATGTACGAGATGGCGACGATCAGCTAAGGACCGGCGCGCCGAAAAGGTCGTGCTCGTCGGCATCCTCGACCGTGACTCGGACGATGTCTCCGGGCGCCCGCTCCGCCGCGTCGCGCAGGTGGACCTGCCCGTCGATCTCGGGCGCGTCGGCCTTTGAGCGCCCCGTCGCGCCGCCTTCGCCGTCCGTCTCGTCGATGATCACGTCGATGGCGTGGCCGACCTTGGCGCGCAGCTTCGCCGCCGAGATCGTGGCGCATTTCTCCATCAGGCGCGCGTAGCGCTCCTCCTTGACTGCCACGGGGACCGCGCCAGGCAGGTCGTTCGCCGCCGCACCCGCGACGGGCTCGAAGCGGAAGGCGCCAACGCGGTCGAGCTGCGCCTCGTCGAGCCAGTCCATCAGATATTCGAAATCCGCCTCGGTCTCGCCGGGGAAGCCGACGACGAAGGTCGAGCGGATTGCGATCTCGGGGCAGATCGCGCGCCAGCTTCGGATGCGCTCGAGCACGCGCGCGTCGTTGGCCGGGCGGCGCATCGCGCGGAGGATCGGCGGGCTCGCGTGCTGAAAGGGGATGTCGAGATAGGGGAGGACGAGACCTTCGGCCATCAGCGCGATGACGCGGTCGACGTGCGGATAGGGGTAGACATAGTGGAGCCTCACCCAGGCGCCCAGCCGCCCCAGCTCGCGCGCAAGATCGGTCATGTGCGCGCGGACCTCGTTTCCCTTCCACGGCCAGGCCCTGTGCGCGAGATCGAGCCCGTATGCCGAGGTGTCCTGGCTGATCACGAGCAGCTCGCGCGTCCCCGCCGCGACGAGCTTCTCGGCCTCGCGCAGGATCGCGTCGGGACGGCGGCTGACCAGATCGCCGCGAATCGAGGGGATGATGCAGAAGGAGCAGCGGTGGTTGCAGCCCTCCGAAATCTTGAGATAGCTGTAATGGCGCGGGGTGAGCTTGAGCCCCGCCTCGGGGACGAGATCGACATAGGGCGACGGCGGCAGCGGCGCCGCCTCGCGCACCGCGCCGACCACCGCCTCGTACTGGTGTGCGCCGCTGATTGCGAGCACCTGCGGAAAGCGCGCGCGGATCATCTCGGCTTCGCGGCCGAGGCAGCCGGTGACGATGACGCGTCCATTCTCCGCGATCGCCTCGCCGATCGCTTCAAGGCTTTCCTCCTTGGCCGAATCGAGGAAGCCGCAGGTGTTGACCAGCACAACGTCCGCGCCCTCGTAATCGGGCGAAAGGCCGTAGCCGTCGGCGCGCAGCCGCGTCAGGATGCGCTCCGAATCGACCAGCGCCTTGGGGCAGCCGAGCGAGACCATGCCGACGCGCGGCGGGGAGGGGAGGACGGTGGGCTGCATAGGGCGCGAGATAGGCGCTGGCCGCCCCAATGGGTAGGGTGGGCCCGCTTTCCGCTTCGGCGAATTTGCGCTATCATACCGCCAGCGAAACAATGGGGGGATGCGCGATGGGGACCGAAATTCACTGGCTCGCGATACTGGCCGCCGCGCTCGTCGGGTTCCTCGTCGGCGGGCTCTGGTATGGGCCG
>JACMKH010000331.1 GCA_014380205.1 Sphingomonadaceae bacterium | reverse complement strand
TCGACGAGGTCGAGGCGCGGCCGATCGCGCTCGGCCAGACGCTCGGCGGCGCGCTAAGCGACGACGACGGCCGCAACGGATCGGGCCGGCGGATCGACCGCTATGCGTTCACCGGCCGGCGCGGCCAGCGCGTCGATCTGCGCCTCAACTCCGAAGCGTTCGATCCGATGCTCTCGATCGTCGGGCCGAACGGCTTCACGATGGCGAACGACGATTCGGGCGACAGCCTCGACAGCCGCATCCTCGCCACGCTCCCCGCCGACGGCGCCTATCGCCTCCAGGTGACCAGCTACACGCGCGTCGCAGAGGGCGATTACGAGCTGATCGCGGGGCTCAACCAGAGCGGCGAGGCCGACACGCCGATCCCCGTGACCACCCAGGCGCGGATCGGCCAGGTGATCAACGGCCGGCTCGATCGCCGCGACGAGACGCAGGGCGAGCAGTTCGTTGAGCGCTATTCGTTCGCGGGGCGGCGCGGCCAGCCCGTCACGGTCGATCTCTCCTCGGCCGACTTCGACACGGTGGTCACGCTGACCACGCCCTCGGGCGAGCAGCAGCTCGTCGACGACACCGGCGATTCGCTCAACAGCCGGCTCGAGCGGGTGCTCGACGAGGACGGGACCTACGGCGTGATGGTCTCGTCCTACGGCGAAGGCGCGACCGGCGCCTACCGGCTCGCGCTGAGCGAAGGCACCTCGCGCATCCCTGCCAACCCGACGCCGCGCCGCGTCTTCCTCGTCTCGGTCGGCATCTCGGACTATGCCGGCAACACCAGCAACCTCGACGACACCGATCACGACGCCGAGAAGCTCGCCGCCAAGCTCGAGGAGCAGGGGCTGCTCGCGGTCGAGAGCGTGGTGCTGACCAACCAGGAGGCAACGCCCGAGGCGTTCGAGGCGCGCTTCCGCGAGGTCGCCGCCCGCGCCGGGCCCAACGACATCTTCATGTTCTTCTATTCGGGCCACGGCAACCAGATCGACGCGACCGCCGACCGCCGCGAGCTCGACGGGCAGGACGAGACGCTCGTCCTCGCCGACGGCTCCGACTACAGCGACGACCGGCTCGCCGAGCTGTTGCAGGGCGTCAACGCGGGGCTCTCGCTGATCGTGCTCGACAGCTGCTTCAGCGGCGGCTTCGCGCAGGATGTGGTGACGCGGCCCAATGTCATGGGGCTTTTCGCGTCGGAGGAGGATCTGACCAGCCTCGTCGCGGGCGATCTCGGCGCGGGCGGCTATCTCGCGCGCTTCTTCAATGACGCGCTCGGCGGCAGCGCCGACGGCAACGGCGACCGCAACGTCACCGCCGGCGAGCTCGCCAACTATCTGCGCTACCGCTATCGCGGCACCTGCGCGGGCGCCTTCTGCCTGCCCACCGAAACCAACGACGCGCAGCAGGGCTTCCAGGAGCTGATCGTCCAGCGCGGCAGCGTCCAGATCGACGACATATTGTTCGTCCTGCCGCGCGAGCGACGCGGCGTGGCGGATTAGAAATCCTCCCCCATAGGGGGAGGTGGCGGCGCGAAGCGCCGACGGAGGGGTGTCACGCTCTCGTGAGGGCGACACCCCTCCACCATTCGCCGTCGGCGAACGGTCCCCCTCCCCTTTCAGGGGAGGATCTAGCGTTCCGCCAGCATCCGGATGATCCCCGAAAAATCCTTCCCCGCGCCCTCGCCCGCCACATACTCCTCATACAGCTCGCGCGCCCGCTCGCCCATCGGCGTCCGCGTTCCCGCCCCTTGCGCCGCCTCCAGCGCGAGCCGCAAATCCTTGAGCATCAGCGGCGCGGCGAAGCCGCCTTCGTAGTCGCGGTCGGCCGGCGTTTCCGGTCCTACGCCGGGCACAGGGCAATAGCTCGTCATCGACCAGCTCTGCCCCGAGGCTTTGGAGCTGATGTCATAAAATTTCTGGAGGTCGAGCCCCAGTTTCTGCGCCAGAACGAACGCCTC
>JACMKH010000330.1 GCA_014380205.1 Sphingomonadaceae bacterium | reverse complement strand
TCTCGCCGCCTCGCGCGGCGAGCGCGCGCGCGATCGTGCGCAGATCGGACTGCAGCGCACGTGGGCCTTCATAGGGCTCAGCCGCGAGGCGCGTCGGGCGCGGCGCGGGCTTGCCGGTCAGCGCCTGATGTGTGGCGGCGAGCCGCGCGTAGATTCCCGCGAGAGCGCGCCGATAGGGCTCGTCGCCGCGGTGCGGGGTCGCATCGCCGCCCGCTTCGGCGAGCGCCTCGACATCGGCGTCGGGCTCGGCCAGCTCGCTTGAGATCGAAAGCTCGGCGCCGAGCCCGTGCACCGCCTCGAGATAATGGACGAGAGCGGTCTCGGCCGATCGCGCCAGCGCCAGCTCGAGCGATTGCGCGGTGACGTTGGGATTGCCGTCGCGGTCCCCGCCAATCCAGCTGCCCAGCCGCAGGAAGCTTCTCGGCCGCGAGCCCAGCGCGCGCTCCCAGCGGGCGTAGAGCCCGGGAAGCGTCGGCAGGAAGATTTCGCGCAGATAGGACAGCGCGTTCTCGACCTCGTCGGCGACGTAGAGCCGCTCGTGGCGCAGCGCGCGCGTCTGCCAGAGCAGCGCGATCTGGCGGATGATCGAATCGTCGATCCGGTCGCCTTCGGGGGTTTCCTCGAGCCCCTCGTCGCGCAGCCGCATGAGTTCGGCGATGCGGTTGCGGTGGTCGATCATGCTCTTGCGGCGCACCTCGGTCGGGTGCGCGGTGAGCACGGGGACGATCAGCGCGCCCTCGAGCATCGCCGCGACCTTCGCGCGCGAAACGCCGTCGCTCTCGAGCCGGTCGAGCGCTCCCGCGAAGTCGGTCTCGCTCCCGCTCAGCAGATCCTGCCGGTCCTCGGCGAGATTGGCGAGCATCGAGAACAGCATGAAGCCGCGCACGAAGGCGAGCGTGTCGTCGAGGCTGAGCACGCCCAGCCCGGTCTCGACCACCCCCGCCGCGCCGCGATGCCGGTCGACCGAGCTCGCGCGAATATATTCGATCCGCCGGTACAGCGCCTCGCCGCCATAGGCGCGGATGACATCGCCGAGCAGTTTGCCGAGAAACCGGATATCGGGATTCTGCGAAATCGGCGGCGGCGTTGGCATGAGCCAATGCTGCACCGCAACAACGATCGGGTCAACAGGCGGCACGATTTCCCGCCGCCCGCGGCGAGGCGTCGGGATCACTCCTCCAGCTCGATGTCCCAATAAAGCCAATCCCGCCACGTCTCGTGCAGATAGTTGGGCGGAAAGCGCCGCCCGTGCTGCTGGAGCTGCCAGCTCGTCGGGCGGATCGGGGCGAGGGCGAGCGTCATGTGCGCCTCGCGCGGTGTGCGCCCGCCCTTCTTGAGGTTGCAGCCCGCGCAGGCGGTCGCGACATTCTCCCAGGTCGTCTTGCCGCCGAGCCGGCGCGGGATGACATGATCGAAGGTCAGATCGCGCGGATCGCCGCAATATTGGCACGAGAAGCGGTCGCGCAGGAACAGGTTGAAGCGCGTGAACGCGGGATGCTGGCTCGGCTTCACATATTGGCGAAGCGCGATCACCGAGGGCAGCTTCATCGTCAGGCTCGCGCTGTGGACCTCGCGCGCATAGGTCTCGACTACATCGACGCGATCGAGGAAAAAGGCCTTGATCGCGGTCTGCCACGGCCACAGGCTCAGCGGATAATAGGAAAGCGGCGCGTAATCGGCGTTGAGCACGAGCGCGGGGCAGCTGTCGGGATGGCGGATGAGATCGGGGTGGTACATTGAACCGAACAGGCCTTCCAGCTTCGCGAAAGCTCGCAAAGCCGCGTCCCTCCGGCCCGTCGCACCCAGTCACGGAGAAGACCGGCCGCGCGGGCTCTCCCTTCCGTCGCCACGCCCCTTAGCCAGAGAAGCGTGACGCGGCAATGACAACACGATCACCGGGTCGCGGTCAAGCCGGGCGATGACACAAGCTGTGGTATCCCGCTTCGCGCCGAGCCCCACCGGGCTACTCCATCTCGGCCACGCCTTCTCGGCGATCACGGCGCACGATTTCGCGCGCGCGCACGGCGGGCGCTTCCTGTTGCGCTTCGAGGACATCGATCCGGGGCGCGTGCGCGAGGGATATTACGCCGCGATCGAGGAGGATCTGGGCTGGCTCGGCGTGGCGTGGGACGAGCCTCCGGTTCGGCAATCCGAACGCCTGGCGCTCTACACGGAGGCGCTAGAAAGGCTGCGCGATCAAGGGCTGATCTATCCCTGCTTTTGCACGCGCACGGCGATCGCCGCCGAAATCGCGGCGAGCGCGAGCGCACCGCACGGGCCCGATGGGCCCGTCTATCCCGGCACCTGCCGCCGCCTCGACACCAGCGAGCGCGC
>JACMKH010000329.1 GCA_014380205.1 Sphingomonadaceae bacterium | reverse complement strand
GGCGCGATGGCCGACCCGGCCGGCAACGGCCGCGGCGGCGCGCGCGGCTATCGCACGGGGCTGACCGATTCGGACAGCGGCTCGACAGCCGACGCAGGCGGCTTCGGTCGCGGCGCCGATCACTGATTCGCGTTGACGCGCGACCGAAAGAGGGTTGTGAGCCGCGCGCGCGCGCTATAGGCTCGCCCGGTTTCGCCCATTGGGCGCGAGGGGGAGCTGATTGAATGACCAAGCGATTTGACCGCCGTTCGTTTCTCAAACGGGTCGGCGCGACCGCCGGCGTGGGCGCGCTCGCGATGGTGACCGGTGCGTGCAACCGCGCCGCGAGCCCCGACGAGGATGAAGAAGAGGAAGAAGGGGGCGAGGAAGCGGAATCGCGCGGCAATTCGTCGAGCCGGCGACGTAGCTCGGGTTCGGGGTCCGAAGGCTCCGAGGACGGCAAGGAAGGCGGCTCGTCAAGCAGCTCGAGCAGCTCCAGCTCAGCCGGATCACGCTCGTCGAGCGGCGGCTCCAGCTCGTCGAGCGGGGGCAAGGAGGAGGGCGGCTCACCGTCGAGCGGCCGAAGCGCGGGCAGCCGCGGCCCGTCGAGCAGCCGTCCCTCGCGAAGCTCGGGCGTGACCGACAGCGACACCGGCGCGAACGCCGATCCGGCGGGCCAGGGACGCGGGCGCGCCACCGGCATCACCGACAGCGACACGGGGCCCAGCGCCGATCCGGTCAACGGTGGACGCGGAACGCGCGGCGGCGGGATCACCGACAGCGACATCGGCCCCAACGCCGATCAGGCGGGCCAGGGCCGCGGCGGCACGACCGGCATCACCGACAGCGACTCGGGAGCCAACGCCGACCAGCCGGGCCGCGGCCGGGGAACCTGATCGCTCGGAGCAAGCACGACACAAACATCAGGCGCGCGCGGTCGCTTCGGCTGGGGCCGCTGCACGCGGCCAAGGCGACACGCTCATGATCCGATTTCACCCCGATCTCGCTTCGCTTCCCCCAAGCGCGCGCGCGGCATTTGCGCGCGTGCTCGATCCGTACGATCCGGCGACCTTCTTCGACGAGGTGTTCGAGGACCGTCATCAGTTGATCGCGCGCGACGACTCCGCGCGCTTCGAGGACCTCGTCTCGATCGCCGCGCTCGACGATTTCATCGCCACGCACGAGCTCCACGCGGGGATGATCGACATGACGCGCGCCGAGCCGCAGATCATGCGCAATCAGTTCATCCAGGACAATGAAGCGATCGACCGCAGCGCGGTGATGCGGCTCTACCAGGACAAGAGCACGCTGATCGCGCCGCACTTCCATTCGTACCACAAGCCGCTCGCCGATTTCGTCCGCGCGCTCGAGCCCGTGTTCAGCGCGCAGGTGCAGACCAACATCTACCTCACCCCGCCCGGCGCGCAGGGCTTCCGCACCCATTACGACAACCATGACGTGTTCGTGCTGCAGGTGACGGGCTCGAAGAAATGGCGGCTCTACAACACGCCCGTCGACAAGCCCTTCCGCGGCGAGGGCTTCGAACCCGGAGTCCACGATGTCGGCGAGCCCGAAGAGGAGTTCGTGCTCCACGCGGGCGACACGATCTACATCCCGCGCGGCATGATGCACGACGCCGACAGCTTCGACGACCACGCCTCGCTCCACATCACGCTCGGGCTGGTGGTCAAGACCTGGGCCGATCTCGTGCTCGAATCGATCTCCAAGGTCGCGCTCGACATGGACAGCATGCGCCGCGCGCTGCCCCCCGGCTACGCCAATCCCGGTTTCGATCGCGGCCCCGCGCGCGAGCAGTTCGCGCGCTTCGTCGCCGAGATCGCGGACAAGGCCGAATTCGACGACCCGCTCGACATCATCGCCGAGGATTATCTCAAGGGCCGCGCGCCCGAGCTCGGCGGAATCATCAACCACGCCTCGAACATCATCGCGCCCGATCAGCGCTACCGCAGCGTCGGCGACGCGCTCTACCGCATCGTCGCCGACGAGGAGAATGAGGGGAATTTCATCGTCACCACGCGCGGCGGCGCGAGCGAATACAATGGCGCCAAGCGCCCGGCCTTCGACCGCGCGATGTCGGGCGAGGATTTCGCGGCGGCGGACCTGCCGGGGATGGAGGAGCAGGAGGCGAGAGACCTGATCACGCGGCTGATCTCGCGCGGGCTCGTGGTTCCGGTCTGACCGCGCCGGCGCTCGCCGGACGTAGCGCGGCGTTGGTCGAATCGGATTTGCGCGCGCCCGCGTTTCGCGGGATCGGCGGCGCGAATCGAAGGGGAACCGCGATGAAGATCAAGCTCGGCCTGCTCGCGCTGGGGCTCGCGCTCGCGGCGCATCCCGCCCCCGCGCAAATCCCATCCGACAGCCTGACCCAGGCGGTGACGGCGCCGGGCCGGCCGGCCGACATGGTCGCGCAGGACGCCAACCGCGAACCTGCCGAGACGCTCGCCTTCTTCGCGCTCGCGCCGGGGCAGACCGTCGTCGATATCGGCGCGGGAGCGGGCTATTTCACCGAGATCGTCGCGCGCGCGGTCGGGCCGGAGGGGCGCGTCCACGCGACCTTGCCGCAGGCGATGTACGACGGCGAGACGCGCGCCGCGCTCGACGGCGTCGCCGCGCGCAACCCCAACGTCACGCTCGTCATCGGCCCGGTCACAGCATTCGAATTCCCGGCAAACAGCGTCGATCTCGTGCTGATGAGCATGATCTACCACGACGCCTATTTCGTCAGCGAGCGGCTCGGCTTCGAACGCCAGAATCCGCGCGACTATCTCGCGCGCGTGTTCGCGGCGCTGCGGCCCGGCGGGGTGGTCGGCGTGGTCGATCACGTCGCTAATCCCGGCGGCGACACGCGCGCCGTGGTCGACGCGCTCCACCGCATCGATCCCGCCGTGGTCCGCGCCGATTTCGAGGCGGCGGGCTTCGCGCTCGACGGCGAGAGCGACCTGCTGCGCAATCCCGCCGACGACCACCGTCTCGACGTGTTCGACCCCGCGATCCGCGGTCGCACCGACCGCTTCGTCATGCGCTTCAGAAAGCCCGCATAGGAAGGACCGACCGATGAAGACACGCCTCGCGCTGCTCATGCTCGCCTCGGCGCTCGCCGCTTCGCCCGCGCTAGCACAGGAAACCACAGCGCCCCCCGCGATCGCCGAGGCGATCGTCGCGCCCGGCCGCCCCGCCGACATGGTCGCGCTCGACGCGAGCCGCAAACCCGCCGATGTGGTCGCCTTTTTCGGGCTCGCGCGCGGCGACGACGCGGTCGATCTCTACGCGGGCCAAGGCTATTTCACCGAGCTGATGGCGCGCGTCGTCGGCCCCGAGGGCAGCGTCGTCGGAACGATGTCGGTCCCGGGCTACAACAACCCCGAGGCGCGGCCCGCGCTCGACGCGCTGGTCGGCCGCAACCCCAACGTCCGGATCAACGCGGGGTCGCCCGACCGCTTCGACTATCCCGCGGGGAGCCTGGATTTCGTGATGATGAGCATGTCGTATCACGACCTCTATTTCGTCAGCGAGCAATATGGCTATCCCCAGCAGAAACCCCGCGCGTTCCTCGCGCAGGTGTTCGCCGCGCTGCGCCCGGGCGGGACGGTCGGCGTGATCGACCATGTCGCCAATCCGGGCGGCGACACGCGGCAGGTCGTCGACACGCTCCACCGGATCGATCCGGCCGTGGTCCGCGCCGATTTCGAGGCGGCGGGCTTCGTGCTCGAGGCCGAGAGCGACCTGCTCCGCATGCCCGCGGACGACCACACCGTCATGGTGTTCGACCCCGCCATCCGCGGCCGCACCGACCGCATCGTCTGGCGCTTCCGCAAGCCAGGCTAGGTCATTCTGCGAGCGCGGGCCGCCCCTCGCGGCCGTGGAACAGCCGCCCGCCCTCGGTCAGCCAGACCACGCCGAGCGCGAGCAGCCCGCAGACGAGGAAGCCGAGCGCCATCGGCAGCGTCGTGCCGTTGAACTGCTGCCCGATGAAGATGCCGATCGCGGTCCCGCCGATCGTGCCGAACAGCCCCTGGACCGAGGCCGCGCTCCCCGCGATCGCGCCCATCTCCTCCATCGCCATCGATCCGAAGTTGGAGGCGGCGAGGCCGAAGCAGCCCATCGTCAGCGCCTGGAGCAGCGCGAAGCTCCAGATCGTCTCGAGCCCGCTCCACGCCACGAGAACGTGCACCGCCGCGAAGCCGATGAAGCCGAGCAGCGCCCAGTGCGACAGGAGGCGCGTGCCGAGGCGCACGACGAACCTCGAATTCTGCCAGCTCGCCAAGGCCATGGCGCCAGCGCTGACCGCGAACACGGGGGTGAACAGCAGCGGCTCCTCGAACACGTCGAAGAAAATCTGCTGGACCGAGGTCAGAAAGCCGAACAGCGCGCCCTGGAGCAAGGTCATCGCGAGCGTGTAGCCGAGCGAATAGCGTTCGGTGATCGTCCGCCGCCACGCCGCGGCGACGCCCCGGAAGGTGATCGGCAGCCGGTCGCGCGGATCGAGCGTCTCGGGCAGGCGCAGCGCCGACCAGGCCAGCACCGCCATCCCCGCGATTGCGAGCATCCCGAAGATCCAGCGCCACGGCGCGACGAACATGATCAGCTGGCCGATCGCGGGCGCGAGGATCGGCGCTGCCATGAACACGATGAAGGTCAGGCTCATCACGCGCGCCATCTGCCGCCCGACGAAGCAATCGCGCACGATCGACACCGCGAGCACGCGGCTCACCGCGACCGAGGCGCCCTGAAGGAAGCGCGCGGCGAGCAGCAGCTCGAAGCTCGGCGCGAGCGCGGCGACCACGCTGAACGCGACATAAAGGCCAAGCCCAGTCAGCAGCACGGGCTTGCGCCCGAACCGGTCCGAGAGCGTGCCGTAGACGATCTGCGCCGCGCCGAAGCCGAGCAGGAAGATCGCGAGCACCCATTGGCGGTCGTTGTCGTTGGCGACGCCGAGCGATTGGCCGATGTCGGGGAGCGCGGGGAGCATCGCGTCGATCGCGAGCGCGGTCAGCCCCATCATCGCCGCGATTAGCGCGACGAATTCCTTGAAGCCCTGGCGTCCGCCGCCCGGCCGGATGGGATTGCTATCCTGCATAGCCATTATATGCTCGCAAATGCTGCGCCGCAAAAGGGCCGACCGCGAAAATTTTGCGCCGACTTTTGAATCGCGGCAGGTTCACGCGCTATGCTAGGCGGCGGACAAGGGGAGGTATGGGATGAAGCGCGACCAACGCATCGACGCCTATATCGCAAAGGCCAAGCCCTTCGCCCAGCCGATTCTCGAGCGAATTCGCGCCGCGTTCGACGCGGCCTGCCCCGAGTGCGAGGAGACGCTCAAATGGGGCGCGCCCGCCTTCGTCTACAAGGGCCGCACGCTCGCGATCATGGCCTCGTTCAAGGCGCACGCGGTGCTGAGCCTCCAGCGCGCCGAGGAGATCGACTTCGCCGCCGCCGGGCTCGAGCGGCGCGGCGGCGACGCGATGGGTCAGCTCGGCCGGATCGAGAGCGCAGAGACCCTGCCTTCGCAGCGCGCGATCGAAACGCTGATTCGCGCCGCCATGGTGCTGGAGGATGCCGGCCCCAAGAAAAGCATGGCCGTGAAGCGCGGCCCGGTGAAGGTGCCGCCGATTCCCGACGCGTTCGCCCGAGCGCTCGCCGATAGTCCCGCCGCCAAGGGCCATTTCGATGGCTTTCCGTCCGGCGCGCAGCGCGACTATGTCGCGTGGATCGCCGACGCCAAGCGCGAGGCGACGCGCGACAAGCGCATCGCCCAGGCGATCGAATGGCTCGCCGAGGGCAAGAAGCACAATTGGAAATATGAGAGCTGCTGAGCCCCGAAAGACCGTCTGGTCGGGCCGCTACCTCGCGGTCCGCACCGAGGGACGCTGGGAGTTCGTCAGCCGCGTGCGCGGCATCGGCGCGGCGGCGATCCTCGCGCTCGACGGCGACCACGTCATCCTCGTCGAGCAATACCGCGTCCCGCTAGGCGCGAACTGCCTCGAGCTTCCCGCGGGCCTCGTCGGCGACGAGACCCAAGGCGAGGCGGTCGAGGCCGCCGCGACGCGCGAGCTCGAGGAGGAGACTGGCTACCGCGCCGCCCGGATCGAGAATCTCGGCCGCTTCTGCTCCTCGCCGGGAATGACGAGCGAGACGTTCACACTGCTCAGCGCGACCGGGCTTGAGAAGCTCTGCGAAGGCGGCGGCGACGCGGCCGAGGCGATCACGGTTCACCGCGTGGCGCTCGAAGATATCGCGGGGTTCGTCGAGGCGAAACGCGCCGAGGGGTGTGTGATCGACGTGCGGATATTGGCGCTGCTGGGCGCGGGGCTGGTGTGAGCCGGGGGGGCGTCATTTTTGAATGCGGCTGACGCGCCAGCTTTAGTCGGTTTCGGGTTCCTATACATTTTTGTCCCTCGCGGCGGGGAAGCCGCCTCACGAACGTGGTGCATCGCGCAAGCCGGTCCCGTATCGTGAACCGCCATTGAACCCTTTTTGAAACCGAGGCTCCGTGTCCCACCCGATCGATCCGCCCGCGTCCCTTGCCGCGCGCATCCGCGCGGGGCTCGGGCGCCGCGCGACGGGCATCTTGCTGACGATCCTGTTCGAGGCGCTGCTGCTGCTCTTGCTGCTGACCATCGGACGGCCGGCCCCGCCCCCCGAGGAGGTCGAGGCGCCGATGACCACCATCACTATCGCTCCCGCCGCCGAAGCCGATGATTCGCCCGAAAGCGAAGGGCAGGACGCCGAGCCCGACGAGCCCCCCGCGCCGCGCGCCGAGCCCGAGCAGGCGCAGCCGCTGC
>JACMKH010000328.1 GCA_014380205.1 Sphingomonadaceae bacterium | reverse complement strand
GCGCTGCGCGAGGATGTCGACGAGCTGGCGCCAGCACGCCTCGCGGGCCGCCTCGCCGTCGCGCGGCTGGGCGAGCACGGTCGCGAGCATGTCGTCGAATCGCATCGCCGTTTCTGGCCCCTCGCATCCGCCGCGGGCGGCGGCTCCACCCCGGAATAGCCTTGGACCATGGTTAACGAAAGCACGCAATTCGGCGCGCGTCCGATAGCGGGACAATTGCGCTTCGCTGAAATAATATTATCGGGAGAGGCGATTCTTTGAAAGGATGCAAGCATGGGCGGCGGCCGGCAATCGCTCGATGCGATCGATCGCGTGATCCTCGACGCGCTCCAGGAGGAGGGCCGCCTCACCAATGTCGAGCTCGCGCGCCGCGCCGGGCTCACCGCGCCACCGTGCCTGCGCCGCATCCGCGCGCTCGAGGAGTCGGGCGCGATCCAGAGCTATCACGCAAGGCTCGATCCCGCCGCGCTCGGCTATGGCATCACCGTGTTCGCGATGGTCAGCCTGAGGAGCCAGGCCGAGGAGGATTTGCGCGGCTTCGAGGCGCATGTCGCGGCGCTGCCGCTGGTCCGCGAATGCCACATGCTCAACGGCGAGATCGACTTCATCCTTAAGATCGTCGCGCGCGACCTGCCGCATTTCCAGGAGTTCCTGACGACGCAGCTCACGACCGCGCCCAATGTCGCGAGCGTCAAGACCTCGCTGACGATCCGGACGGCGAAGAACCTGCCGGGGGTACCGGTGGGCGACCCGCTCGCCCCAGGCGCGCGCTGAAGCGGCGAACTTCAATACACCCGCGCTTTCGGCTCGATATAGGCCACATCGTCGGTCAGCGTATACTCGTGCACCGGCCGGTAGTCGATCCGCACCTCGCCCGCGCCATCGATCCACGCGACCGTGTGCTTCATCCACTCCGCGTCGTCGCGCTTGGGGTAATCCTCGTGCATATGGGCGCCGCGGCTTTCCTTGCGATTGGCGGCGCTCGCCATGGTGACGACGGCCTGGTCGATGAGGTTGGCGAGCTCGAGCGATTCGACCAGGTCCGTGTTCCAGATCAGGCTGCGGTCAGTGAGGCCGATGTTGGCCATGCCGGCGCGGACTTTGTTGATCGCCTCCACGCCTTCGGCGAGCAGCTCGGCGTTGCGGAACACCGCGCAATGCGTCTGCATCGTCTTTTGCATCTCGAGACGGAGCTCGGCGGTGGGGGCCGGACCCTTGGCGTGGCGCATCGCGTCGAGGCGGCCGAGCGCCATTTCTTCCGAGCCGGCGGGGAGCGCGTCGTGGCGCGTGTTCGGTGCGATCACCTCGGCGAGGCGCAGCCCGGCGGCGCGGCCGAAGACGACGAGATCGATCAGGCTGTTCGAGCCGAGGCGGTTGGCGCCGTGGACCGAGACACATGCCGCCTCGCCGACCGCGAACAGGCCCGGGACGACCGCGTCGGGATCGCCGCCCTTGAGCGTGACGACCTCGCCGTGGAAATTGGTCGGGATGCCGCCCATGTTGTAGTGGACGGTCGGGCTGACAGGAAGCGGCTGGCGGGTGAGGTCGACACCAGCGAAGATCTTCCCCGTCTCGGTGATCCCCGGCAGCCGCTCGTGGAGCACGGCGGCGTCGATGTGGTCGAGGTGGAGATGGATGTGGTCCTTCTCGGCGCCGACGCCCCTCCCCTCGCGAATCTCCAACGCCATCGAGCGTGAGACGACGTCGCGGCTCGCGAGGTCCTTGGCGCTAGGCGCGTAGCGCTCCATGAAGCGCTCGCCCTCGGAGTTGGTGAGATAGCCGCCCTCGCCTCGCGCGCCCTCGGTGATCAGCACGCCCGCGCCGTAGATTCCGGTCGGGTGGAACTGGACGAACTCCATGTCCTGCAAGGGAAGCCCCGCGCGGAGGACCATCGCGTTGCCGTCCCCCGTGCAGGTGTGCGCCGAGGTCGCGGTGCGGTAGACGCGGCCGTATCCGCCCGTCGCGAGCACCACGGCGTGCGCGCGGAAGCGGTGGATGCTGCCGTCGTCGAGGCACATCGCGATCACGCCGCGGCACGCGCCACCCTCCATGATCAGGTCGATCGCGAAATATTCGATGTAGAAATCGGCGTCGTAGCGCAGGCTCTGCTGGTAGAGCGCGTGGAGCATCGCGTGGCCGGTGCGGTCGGCGGCGGCGCAGGTGCGCTGGGCGGGGGGGCCCTTGCCCATGTTCTGCATCATGCCGCCGAACGGGCGCTGGTAGATGCGCCCGTCGTCGGTGCGGCTGAAGGGGACGCCCGCGTGCTCGAGCTCGTAGACCGCGTGGGGCGCCTCGCGGCAGAGATATTCGATCGCGTCCTGGTCGCCGAGCCAGTCCGACCCTTTGACCGTATCGTACATGTGCCAGGTCCAGTGGTCGGGGCCCATGTTGCCGAGGCTCGCGGCGATGCCGCCCTGCGCTGCGACGGTGTGGCTGCGCGTGGGAAAGACCTTGGTGATGCACGCAGTCCTGAGGCCCTTCTCGGCGGCACCCATCGTTGCGCGGAGGCCCGATCCGCCCGCGCCGACGACGACCACGTCATAGGTATGATCGATGATGCTGTAGGCTTCGGCCATCAGCCCACGCTCCCCGCGAAGGCGATCCGCGCGACCGAGAAGATCGCGATCGCCGCGCCGCCGATAGCGTAGAAGTTGAGCAGCACGATCAGGCCGATCTTCGAGGCCTCCCCGTGGACATAGTCCTCGATCACGACCTGGAGCCCCAGGCGGAGGTGCCAGAAGAGGTTGGCGAGCATCACGATCAGCGCGAGCGCGACGAGCGGCTCGGCGATCCAGCCGGTGACGATCGAATGATCGTATCCGGGCAGGCGGAACAGCGAGACGACCAACCAGGTCACGAGCAGCAGATTGCCCGCCGCGGTCAGCCGCTGGCGCCACCAGTGATGGACGCCCGAGCGCGCCGAGCCGAGCCCGCGGACGCGGCCGAGCCCCGTCCCGCTACCCATTGCCCGCGCCCCCCGGCCACATCCCGTAAAGCACCCACGCCCAGACCGCGATCGTCAGGAACAGCGCGCCGAGCAGCACCGCGACCGAGAAGCTCTTGTTGGTGCGAAGCTCATAGCCCGCGCCCGTATCCATCACGAAATGGCGGATGCCGTTGAGCATATGGGTGAAGAAGGCCCAGGTCAGCCCCATCATCAGCACCCAGCCGACGAGGTTGGGCGCGCCCTCGTCGGTGGTCAGGCAGCCGAGGAAGCGCGCATACGCCTCGGGCCCGGCGGCGGCGGCGGCGAGGCCCCACACGAGCAGCCCGATGCCGACCGTGGCGAGCCCGACCCCGGTCACGCGATGGAGGATCGAGAGCAGCATGTGCGGCCCCCATCGCCATATCGTGATGTGCGGCGACAGCGGCCGCTCGGCGTTGCGCGCCATCGGAAATCCCTGCTGGTTGCGGCGCATCTCTTAGAGCCTCTCGGGAGGAGGTCAAATCACTCTTATGGCCCCCGCACGGTTGTGTTCCGGACACGGAAGGTCACACAAAGTTCACACTGCGGCGCGTTTTTCGCGGGTGAACTGCGGAGCGCGTGACACGGCGGAACCAGACAAAGAAGACACCCTGTGTGGCGGAAATCCAGGGTTCCGCACGGACGGGGCAGATCGCTCCAACGATCGCCAAGCGCTACGCCGTCCGCACGTCACGGCGACGGCGAAGCAAGATCAGCGGGCGGCTAGGTCCATGCGGCTCTCCGGCACAACTGTCGGGATGTCCCTATAGCAGCAAGCGCCTGTCGCCAGCCTGACCCGATCCTACAGGTCATGAGCATCCTCTATCGCTCAGGCCGGTCGGAATTCCGTCCCTCAGCTTCGCCTGCCTCTATGCGCAGCTCCGCAATCTCGGTGTCCAGCTTGGCGATCTCCGCTTTCATCTCCGCGGTCTTTTCTGAAGTTGCGTCGCCAAGCGCCATTATCGCAACCAAAGTCCGTCGCTGACTTTCCAGCAGATTGACCATCGTCTCATAGAATTCGCTCATGCCCCAATATGGCATTGCCCGGCCGGCGCGCGTAGCCTTGGCCAACCAGCGCCATTTTCCAACTGGTCCGCCACTCGCCATCGCAAACCACAACGCCCCGTTAACCATTCGGCGCTAGCGCTTGCCCCATGCCGAACCTGGACGCGCGCCGCATCGGCGCGCACGCGGAGACACGGGACATGACGACGGACGGGCGGATCGCCATCTTCGACCGCGAGGGGACGCTCGAGGACGACGTCAAGGCGATCGGCGCGCTGATCGCGGGGCGCGAGCGCGACCTCGCGGTCGCCTTCTGGGACCATTTCGCGATCGACAATCCGATCGTCCAGGCGCGCTCTCCCGAGGAGGTCGCCAAGTCGCTCGAGTTCGCGATCGAATACACCACCGAGAAATACAATCGCCCCTTCGGCGCGCGCTGGATCGAGATTGCGCACAAGAACGCCGAGCGCACGCTCGCGGCGGGAATCTCGCCCTCGCGGCTGTTCGCGGGGCTCGCCTTCGCCGGGCGGCTGATCGTGCGCATTTTGGTCGACGAGCTCGCGGGCGATCCCGCGCGGCTGTCGCGGCTCGTCCAGGCGCTGATCACCATGTCGGCGCTCGAGGTCGAGATCCAGGCCAGTTTCATCAACGATTACCTGCGCGCGCAACAGGAGACCGAGCGCCAGCAGAGCTCGGCCGCGTTCCGCGAGCAGATCGAGGCGGCGGTGCGCGAGGCGACCGAGCAGAGCCGCGCGGTCTCGCTGACCGCAACCGACGCCTCGGCTTCGGCGCACGGCATGCTCGGCAAGGCCTCCGAGGTCGCCGCCGCTTCCGAACAATCAGCGGCGGCGGTCTGCGCGGCTGATCCGCGCGATCGAGGAGGCGCGAAGCGAGGTCGAGCTCGCCGCGGAGGTCGCGACGCGCGCGGCCGCGCAGACCGAGGAGGGGGTGCGGCTCAACGAGGCGCTCTCCGAGCACACCGGCTCGATCGAATCGATCCTCGGGCTGATCCGCGACATTGCGGGGCAGACCAACCTTCTCGCATTGAACGCGACGATCGAGGCGGCGCGCGCGGGCGACGCGGGGCGGGGCTTCGCGGTGGTCGCGCAGGAGGTCAAGAGCCTCGCCAACCAGACCGCGCAGGCGACCGACGACATCGCGCGCAAGATCGCCGCGATCCAGACCGCGACCTCGCAGACCGTCTCGTCGAACGATGCGATCCGCGAGATCGTCGGCGAGGTGCAGGCCTCGGCGACGCGCATCCGCGCCGCGATGGAGGCGCAGGCGCAGACCGTGACGATGATCACCGCCGCGGTCGACGAGACCGCGCTCGCCGCCGATTCGATGTCGGGGACAATCGCCGCGATCCGCCAGGACACCGAAAGCGTCTCGGCCGACATCAACAAGGTCGAGCACGGCTTCCACGAGGTCGACGCGCAGCTGACGCGGCTCAAGCAGGCGGCCGGAGATTTCGTCGCGCGCTATTCGGCGTAGCCGCGCCGCGGCCGCACGCGGCCAAGACAGCGTGTGACCCTATTTGCCGGCGATCAGGGCCTTTGCCTCATGATGGAGCGCCCCAGCGCGTTCGACGGGAGGAGGCAAGCAGATGGCGAGGGCGCGGATTCGGAGGTGGCTGTCCCCATTCGAAGATCCGACCGGAGGGCCCGACTCGATCGACGGCACGGCCGGCGACGACACTATCAACGGCCTCGGCGGCAACGACACGATCAACGGGCTGTTCGGCGCGGACGAGCTTACGGGCGGGGCGGACCACGATGCGCTGAGCGGTGACGAGGGCAATGATTCGCTCGGCGGCGGGACGGGCAACGACACTCTGCTCGGCGGCGACGACGACGACGAGCTCGACGGGGGCGCGGGCGACGACAGCGCCGACGGCGGGGAGGGGATCGACGCGATCTCGGCCGATCTTTCAAGCGCGACCACCTCGATCACCTGGATTCTCGACGACAATATCTTCGCGCCCGGCTTCACCAACTATTACGAAGGCCCGATCGGCAGCTTCACCGGCCTCGAATGGTTCGCAACGCTGGTGACGGGCCGCGCGAACGATTTCATCTGGACGCTCCCGATCGACGCCGACGAATCGATCGACCTCGGGCGCGGCGACGATCAGGCGCAGGTCTACAACGGCGAGGACACGGTCGAGGCGGGGCGCGGCGCCGACCGGCTGTCGATCGACTATCGCGACTCGACGGGCGTGGTCAGCAACACCGCCGGGCCGACGTCCAACGGGGCGCTCGGCGGGGTCGACGGCGCGTTCGGCGACGGCGGGACGCGGAGCGTCGAATATACCTCGGTCGAGACCTTCGATGTGTACGGCGGATCGGGCGGGGACAGCATCCTCACCGCGGGCGGCGACGATTTCATCCGGACCAACGGCGGCGCGGACATGATCGACGGTGCGGACGGAAACGACAATATCGACGGCGGAACCGGCGACGACACGATGGCGGGGGGCGACGGCGGCGACACGCTCTATGTCGACAGTCTCGGCGACGTGGTGATCGAGAACCCGGGCGAGGGGCTCGATTTCATCTTCACCACGCTCGCGGTCTACAGCATCGCAAGCCTTGCCAACATCGAGAACCTCAACGGCTATTTCAACGTCAGCCAGCTGCTGACCGGCAACGCGCGCGCGAACGAGATCAGCGGCGGCTTGGGTAACGACACGCTCGACGGCGGCGCGGGGATGGACACGCTCTACGGCGGCGACGGGGCGGACGAGTTGATCGGCGGGGCCGGCATCGACACCGCGAAATATTTCACCTTCAGCGGGTTTCGCGCCGATCTCAGATCGCCCGGCGGCAATACCGGCGACGCCGCGGGCGACAGCTATTCGAAGGTCGAGAATCTGAACGGCTGGCTGGGCAACGACACCTTGGGCGGGGACAAGCGCGCTAACCGGCTCGAGGGGCTCGATGGCGCGGATCTGCTCAATGGGAGCAAGGGCGACGACACGCTCGCGGGTGAGGCCGGGCGCGACACGCTCAAGGGGGCCGCCGGTGCCGACAGCTTCGAGCTCGCCAGCGTGGTCGCGGCCGATGCCGACACCATCGCCGACTTCGCCGGCGGCGATCAGATCGCCCTCGACAGCGAGGTCTTCGGCCTCCCCGAGGGCGGGCTCGCGGCGGGGCGGCTCGTGGTAGGCGGTCAGGCGCAGGACGCCAACGACCGGCTGATCTACGATGATGCCACCGGCAAACTATTCTTCGATTCCGACGGGACCGGAGCGGCGGATAAGGTGCTAATCGCCAGGCTCACTGACGCGCCCGCATTGAGCGCGAGCGATTTCCTCGTGATCTGATACGCGCGAGTGGAGTAGCGGGCGGCGTTTCGATCCGATCGATCTTCCGCGCGGCCAGTGCGCGCGCTATCGCCGCGTGATGATCCACATCCTCCTCACCGGCGCGAGCCGGGGTATCGGCGCGGCCGCTCGCACGACGCTGACCGACGCGGGCGCGCGCGTCGC
>JACMKH010000327.1 GCA_014380205.1 Sphingomonadaceae bacterium | reverse complement strand
GTGACGACGATCGGCTCGCCGTCCTCTTGCGCGAGCGCTGGCGAGGCGGCGAGCGCGGCGGCGCTCAGGACGATGCGGACGCTGGCCATCTTCGCTCCCGGCTCATGCCGCGAGCCGGTAGCCCAGCCAAGGGAAGGAGGCCAGCCCGCCCCATCGGCCGCAAGGCCGACGAGGCGCGGCCGGTCGGATCAGAGGACGAAGTCGGCCCTGATGAGGTCGATCTCGCTGGTGAGCTTGATGACGAAATCGGCCGCGCCGTCGCCGTCGATGTCGCCCTCGACGAAGGTGACGCCCGCAGCGGCGTTGGTCTCGTAGCGCAGCTCGCCCGCCACGCCCGAAAAGGCGCGGTCGCGGATGAAATCGAAGCGCTGGACGCCGGCTTGCACCGAGTCGGCGTCGATCTCCGCGAGGTTGATGCGATCGGCCTGGTTGCGGGTGAAGTCGCTGATGCGATCGGCGTCGGCGCGCGTCGCACCCATGCCGTCTTCGCCGAACACGAAAGTGTCCGAGCCCACGCCTCCCTCGAGCACATCGCGGCCCCGGCCGCCGTTTAGGACGTCGCGGCCGTCGCCGCCGATCAACACGTCCTCGCCGCCGCCGCCCTGCAGGATGTCCTTGGCTTCGCCGCCGTCGAGCGTGTCCCGGCCCGCGTTGCCCAGGAGCAGATCGTCGCCGCCGCGCGATCGAAGCAGATTGTTGGCGCCGTTGCCGGTGAGCGTATCGTTGCCCTCGCCCGAGACGGCGGTCTCGATGGTCACGCCGTTGGCGATGGTGAAGCCGCCAAAGATGCCGTACGCGTAGGAAACCCAGCCGCCACCGCCGAACTCATAGTTGAGCGAAGCGGCGCGCAGATCGAGGTTGGCGTCGCGTGCGCCGTCGTAGACCATCTTGTCGTCGCCCGCCGCGTCCCAGATCGAGGAGAAGAAGGTGCCGGGGGCGTTGATGTCCTTGAGCTTGTAAGTGTTGTCTCCCGTCGCCCATTCCTCGTTGACGCCGTATTTGTCCTGCATCGTGGCGATGTCGAAGGCCATCAGGCTTCCGAGATAGCCGTAGCCGGCATCGGTCGGCGCGTTGCCATAGGGCGAGCTCTGCCAGCCGTCCTCGTACGACATCATCGTGAAGACGCCTTGGTTGAGCTCGAAATCGCCCGTCGTATAGTCGAAGGTGGCTTCCTCCTCGACGCCATGCATGATTCCCGAGCGGCCGCCGTTGTCGTGCGGGTGCGCCATGCCGTGGCCGTGGCCGAGCTCATGGATCAGCGTGACGAAGGAGAAGCCGCCGGGCGCGAGTCCGGCCTCGGTCCAGCGCTCGTCGTTCGAGTTGAACTCGCCCTGGCCCTCGCTGTCCTCGTCGGGCGGGCTCATCCGGCCGAGCAGGCTCGCGCCGACGCCGGGCGTGCCGAGGTAGGTGACCAGCGTCAGGTCGGAGGCGGCGCTTTGATCGAGCGGATCATAGGCGGCGGCGCCGGCATCGACATAGACGACATCGGCGACCTTCTCATATTCGGCGAACATGCGGAGGAAGGCGTCCTTCTCCCATTGCTCCATGCCCTTGGCGACGATCGTCTCGGTGATGCCGGGGGTGGTGGGATCGTCCTCGACATAGACCTCGCCGGCCTCGGCGAAATAATAGGTGATGACGTTCTTGCCGTCATAGCCGGGGAACTCGTTGTCGGGGGTCTTCTCGGGATTGCCGGTCGGGCGCGGGCCCTCGTCGCCGTCGGGATTGCGGACAGTCTTGCCGATCTTGTTGATCCGGCTGCCCCAGTCGAGCGCATACAGCGGCTCGTCGACGTCGTAATAGGGCCGGTAGGGGTTCTGCGCGATCTGGGCGAACACCTCATAATCGCCGACGCCCTCGCCGCCCGTGCCGTCCTCGCGGACGTTGTCGAACGAGCGGGCGTTTACATAATAGGTCCCCGTGGTGTCGGCCCTGAAGGTCAGCAGCACGTCGAAGCCCGAATTGGCCTGGTTGTAGGGCGTGTCGGCGCCGCCGTCGGCGCTGACGATCAGGTTGCCCGCCGCGTCGTAGAGCTCGATATAGGCATCCTGCAGCATGACGCCGTTGGGGCCACCGGCGAGGCTGTACATGCCGATTTCGTAGAATTCTCCCGCAGTCAGCGTGACCTGGTAGAAGTCCCAGTCGCCGTTATCGTTGATCGCGCCGATCGTGTGCGGCGCGTCGATGGTCAGCGTCGGATTGCCGGGGGCGACGCCGATGCCGTCACCGGCCTCGTCGGTTCCGATCACCGAGATGCCGGGAAGGGTGGGCTTTGCGACAGGGGCGAGAGCGCCGGCCTCGAAATAGTCCGAGGAGAGCGCGGCGATCGCGACCTCCCGCGAGTCAAGCGCGGCGAACTGACGGGCGGTAAGCTCAGGCGCGGCGAACGCGCCGCCTTTGAGGCAGATCTGGCACATGTTTGCTATTCCCTGATTTAGTCAGGGCCACGCGTCCGTTGCTCGGTTTGTCGTTTCGATCTCTCGGCGCGTCGCCCGGTTGGGTGTGAATGCGCGCTTAACCACTCGTTGACGCTACGGTTCCCGGCCATTTCGATTCAAAACCCATTGTTGGGGGGGCGAAACGACGCCGTGCGACGCGTGTGGGTAAGCGCGCGCGCGCCGATTCAAGCGGCCTGCTCGGGTTGCGCCGCCGCGAAGGCGTCGAGCCGAGTTGCGGCGGCGTCGGCGGCGACAAGTGTCGGGAACGCGCCGAGCGGAGTGTCGAAACGGCGCGCGTTATACATCTGGGGGATGAGGCAGATGTCGGCGAGCCCGGGGCGGTCGCCCGAGAGGAAGGGCGTCGCGCGGTGGCGCGCGATCGTCTCGAGCGCGGCGAATCCCTCGCCGATCCAGTGGCGGATCCACGCGTCGATAACGTCCTGCTCGTGCCCCAGCTCCTGCTTGAGATATTGCAGCACGCGCAAATTGTTGAGCGGATGGATGTCGCACGCGACGAGCAGCGCCATCGCGCGGACGCGCGCGCGCTCGGCATCATCCTGCGGCAGCAGCGCCGGATCGGGAAAGCGCGCGTCGAGATATTCGATGATCGCGAGCGACTGGGTCAGCGTCGCGCCGTCGATCTCGAGCATCGGCACGAGCCCCTGCGGATTGCGCGCGCGATAGTCCTCGCCGCGCTGCGTCCCCTCGCGCAGGTCGATGGGAACGCGCTCATAGTCGAGCCCCTTGAGGTTGAGCGCGATCCGCACGCGATAGGCGGCCGAGGAGCGAAAATAGTCGTAGAGCCGGATCGCCATCGCGATCAGGCGGCTTGGGCGAGCGGCGCGCGCGCGGTTGCCGGCGGCCTGGCGAACTCCATCACCCCGTCGTCGACCTTGCCGTAGCGCAGCAGCAGGATGTCGCGCGCGTAGTTCTGGTGGAGCCGCCAGGGATGCTTGCTGCCCTGCTTGGGGAGCTTGTCGAGCGCGCGCTGGAAATAGCCCGAGGAGAAATCGACCCAGGGCTCGGGCTCGACCCCCGTGTCGGCGAGCCGCGGCGTCGCGATCCGCGTCCGCGTGCGATCCATATGGTTGAGCAGCCGGCAGACATAGGCGCAGGTCAGATCGGCCTTCAGCGTCCACGAGGCGTTGGTGTAGCCGAACGACGAGGCGAAATTGGGCACGTCGTCGTACATCATCCCCTTATAGGCGATCTTGCCGCCGAAATTCTGCGCCTCGCCGTCGACGCTGATCGTGGCGCCGCCGAAGAACTGGAGGTTGAGCCCGGTCGCGGTGACGACCATGTCGGCCTCGAGCTCGCGGCCCGATTCGAGCTTGATCCCGCGCTCGGTGAACCGCTCGATCCGGTCGGTGACGATCGAAGCGCTCCCCTCGCCCAGCGCGTCGAAAAAGTCGTTGTCGGGAACGAGGCAGAGCCGCTGGTCCCACGGATTGTAGCGCGGCGTGAAATGCGTCTCGACATCATAATCGGCGGGAAGCGTCGCTCGCACCATGTCGATCAGCTTGGCCTTGACCCGCGCGGGGCTGCGGCGGCACATCCGGAAGAAATACATGCCGTAGAGCACGTTTTTCCAGCGCGTCAGACGATAAGCGGTGCGCGCGGGGAGCATCGCGCGCAGCCGATTGGCGATGCCGTCCTCGGCGGGGCGAGAGACCATATAGGTCGGCGAGCGCTGGAGCATCACGACATGCGCGGCGTCGCGCGCGAGCTCGGGAATCAGCGTCACCGCGGTCGCGCCGCTGCCGATCACGACGACCCGCTTGCCCGCGTAATCGACCGCGTCAGACCATTTCTGCGGATGGACGATCTCGCCGCGATAGTCGGCGAGCCCCTCGAAATCGGGGGTGTAGCCGGCCGCATAGTCGTAATAGCCGCTGCACATGAAGAGGAAGTTGGCGCGGATGCGGACGGGCTCGCGGTCTGGGCCACGCTCGGCCTCGATGGTCCACGCCGCGTCCTCGCTCGACCAGGACGCGCCGAGCACGCGATGGCCGAAGCGGATATGCCGGCGGATATCGTTCTCATCGGCGGTCTCGTTGAGATAGTCGAGGATCGCGGGGCCGTCGGCGATCGCCTTGGCCTTGGTCCACGGCTTGAACGAATAGCCGAGCGTGTGCATGTCCGAATCGGAGCGCACGCCGGGATAGCGGAACAGGTCCCAGGTGCCGCCGAGCTGGTCGCGCGCCTCGAGGATCGCATAGCTCTTGCCGGGGCAATAGCGCTGGAGATGCCAGCCCGCGCCGATCCCCGAAATGCCCGCGCCGACGACCAGCACGTCGACATATTCGTCCGCCATCCAACGCCCTCGCCGCTCGCGGGCCGCTTCGCGGACCCGGCAGGTTTCCATATGCAACCTTCGCGGCCGTTGCAATCGAGGGAGCGCGGAGCGCGGGCAACAAAAAACCCCGCCGGAGCGGGGTTGGGAAAAACATTTGGTTGCGGGGGCAGGATTTGAACCTGCGACCTTCAGGTTATGAGCCTGACGAGGCGGAGCCACCAAGGACCATCCGGGGGATGGTCCGACTGGCGACGCGGGCTGCTCCACTCGCCCGCAAAGGGCGAATGAGTGCGGCAGAGGAGGAGAAGTGTCGATAGGCCCCCGCCTTCGCGGGGGCAGCCGATTTGCTAGGCGGCAAGCCGCTAAGCAAATCTGGTTGGTTGCGGGGGCAGGATTTGAACCTGCGACCTTCAGGTTATGAGCCTGACGAGCTACCGGGCTGCTCCACCCCGCGCCAATGCGGCCTGCGAAGCCGTCGAAATATCGACATCATGAATGGGTTCTTGATCCGCGCACTCTCCACGCGCCGCCTGCAAAGCCTGGCGGCGACCTACTCTTCCAACGCTTAAGCGGTAGTACCATCGGCGCAGTCGGGTTTCACGGCCGAGTTCGGGATGGGATCGGGTGGGTCACCGACGCCATAACCACCAAGCTGTGGAGACGGCGCGCGAGGGCGTGCGGATCTTAAAAATCGATGCAGGCCGAGATCGAGCATCCGCCTTGCGACATGCGTGTCTTGCGACAGCATTGTCGTTGATGGCGGGACTCTCAATCTGTGAATAGAGCAATTAGGATCGGTTAGCTACATGCGTTACCGCACTTCCACATCCGACCTATCAACGTGATGGTCTTTCACGGCTCTGTGATATCTTATCTTGAGGGAGGCTTCCCGCTTAGATGCTTTCAGCGGTTATCCCGTCCATGCATAGCTACCCTGCTGCGCGGCTGGCGCCACGACAGGTCCACCAGAGGCATGTTCAACCCGGTCCTCTCGTACTAGGGTCAACTCCTCTCAAATATCGACGCCCACGGCAGATAGGGACCAAACTGTCTCGCGACGTTCTGAACCCAGCTCACGTACCACTTTAATTGGCGAACAGCCAAACCCTAGTGACCTGCTCCAGCCCCAGTATGTGATGAGCCGACATCGAGGTGCCAAACAACCCCGTCGATATGAGCTCTTGGGGGTTATCAGCCTGTTATCCCCGGCGTACCTTTTATCCGTTGAGCGATGGCCCTTCCACGAGGG
>JACMKH010000326.1 GCA_014380205.1 Sphingomonadaceae bacterium | reverse complement strand
GCGGCGGCATTGGCCAGCGCCTCGGGATCACGCGCCAGCGCCTCGATCTGACGCGCCAGGCTGTTGGCGGTGAAATTCTCCTGCGCGATCATCCGCGCGCCCCCCGCCTTGGCCATTTCGCGGGCATTGGCGGTCTGGTGGTCGTCGGTCGCACTTGGCAGCGGCACCAGGATCGCTGGTCGTCCCGCCGCCGTCAGCTCGGCGATGGTCGATGCGCCCGCGCGCGCGATGACGAGATGCGCCCAGCCGAGCCGCTCGGGGAGATCGGGCAGATAGGTCGCGAGCTCGGCGGGGATCGCGAGTTCGGCGTACTTGGCGCGGACGCGGTCGATATCCTCTGCGCGGCATTGCTGGGTGACCTGGAGCCGGCGGCGGAAGCTCATCGGCAGCATGCCGAGCCCCTCGGGGACGACCTCGGAAAGCACGCTCGCGCCCTGGCTGCCGCCGGTGACGAGCACGCGGAAGATGCCGTCCTCGGTGAGCGCGGGGAAGGGCTGGGCGCGCAGCGCCTCGACCTCCTCGCGCACCGGATTGCCGATGAGGTGGGTCTTGGCGCGATGCTTGTCCGAAAGCCGCGCGACCTTCCTGTGCCCCGTTGCGATCGCGTCAACCCTTCCCGCGAGCAGCCGGTTGACGCGGCCGAGCACCGCGTTCTGCTCGTGGATCGAGGTCGGGATGCCGTGCTTGAGCGCGGCGAGCAACGCGGGCAGCGCGGGATAGCCGCCGAAGCCGATCACCGCCGCGGGCCCGAAGGTCTCGTAGAGCCGCGAGGCCATCTGCCGCCCCGTCCAGATGCTCCGCGTGCCCCTGAACCAGCCGATCGGTCCTCCACTCATCCGCCCGGCGGGCAGTATGTGGACCTGATCGTCCTTGAACACGCCGGGGATTTTCGCGCCGCGCTCGTCGGTGACCAGCGCGACGTGATGGCCGCGCCGCTTCAATTCGGTGGCGAGCGCGAAGGCGGGGATGAGGTGTCCCCCCGTCCCTCCCGCGGCGAGAACGAACTGGCGGACCTGGGTCATTTGCGCTTTCCGATCGGCGTTATCGAACGCCGCGCGAGATGCTCGTTGCGCCGGGTGAAGGCAAGCAACAGGCCGAAGCCGATCGACAGCGCGATCAGCGACGACCCGCCATAGGAGATGAACGGCAGGGTCATCCCCTTCGACGGGGCGAGTTGGAGATTGACCGCCATGTTGATCAGCGCCTGCATCGCGAACTGCGTCGCGAGCCCCGCCGAGGCGAGCAGGTAGAAGAGATTCTCCTCATGGAGCAGCCGGACGAAGACGCGCACGACGATCGCCGCGAAGATCAGCGCGATCGCCAGGCACGCGATCATCCCGAACTCCTCGCCGATCACCGCGAAGATATAGTCGGTGTGCGGCTCGGGGAGGGTGAACTTCATATCGCCGTCGCCGGGGCCGGTGCCGAGCAGTCCGCCGTTGGTGATCGTCTCGCGCGCGCGATCGACCTGATAGCCGTCGCCGAAGCGGTCGGCGGCGGGAAAGAAGAAGCTGTCGATCCGCGTGCGCGCGACCGGATAGAGGAAATAGGCCGCGATCACCCCGCCGATCCCCGCCGTCGCCGCGCCCGCGAGCAGCCGCCAGTTGGCGCCCGCGATCATCAGCAGCACGATCCACACCGCGCCGAACACCACGGTCTGTCCGAAGTCGGGCTGGCGCATGAGCAGGAGGCCGATGATCGCGGTGGCGAGCCCGGTCAGCGCGGTCACCGGCAAGGTCGCATCGTGCGCGCGCAGCGAGAGCACCCAGGCGACGCTCACGATGAAGAAGGGCTTGAGGAACTCCGACGGCTGCAAGGTCGCCGCGCCCCAGCCGACCCACCTGCGCGCGCCGTTGACCTCCTCGCCCAGGATCGGGACGAACAGCAGCAGTACGAAGAAGCACACCGCGCCGCCGAGCGCGAACCGCTTGGCGAACTCCTTGGGCATCGTCGAGACGATGAACATGATCGGGAGGCCGACCGCGATCCAGACGAGCTGGCGATAGAAATAGTGAAGCTGGCCGAGCTGGAAGCCCTCGCCCGAATAGCCTTCGGCGGCGGCGGGCGAGGCCGCAGCGACCGCGATCAGCCCCATCGAGATCAGGATCGTCACGAGCAGGATGAGGACGCGGTCGATCTCCCAGAACCATTCGCCGAGCGGGCCGGTCTGCGAGCGGCCGAAGATGTCGTCGAGCTTGCGGCGCCTGACGACGGGGCCGACGATAGTTGTGGTGGTCACGCTCTCGATGGTCATGCCAGGGCCCTCACCGCCGCGCGGAACGCCTCGCCGCGCGCCTCATAGTCGCTGAACTGGTCGAACGAGGCGCAGGCCGGCGAGAGCAGCACGGTCTCACCCGGCTTGGCCGCGTCCGCCGCGAGCCGCACCGCCTTGTCGAGCGCGCCGCAGTTGCGCACGGTCATGCGCGGCGCGAGCAGGTGCTCGAGCAGCTCGGCGGACTCGCCGATCGTATAGGCCGCGCGGACATGCCCGAAATGCGGTTCGCACGCGTCGAGATCGCGCGTCTTGGCGCGGCCGCCGAGGATCCAGTGGATCTTCGGAAACGCCGCGAGCGCCGGCGCGGTCGAGGTCGGGTTGGTCGCCTTGCTGTCGTTGATGAAAGCGACGCCGCCGCGCTCGCCAACGCGCTCCATGCGGTGGGGCAGACCGGGGAAGCTCGCGAGCGCCTCGGAGATCGCGGGCTCGGGAACGCCGAGCGCGCGCGCGGCGCTCATCGCGACCAGCGCGTTCTGGGCGTTGTGCGGGCCCTGCAGCGCGGGCCAGCCCGACTGGTCCATGCACCCGCCCGCCGCGACGCGGATGACGTGCGCGGGGTCGCGCGCGCCGTGCTCGGGTTTCTGCAAATCCCAGGCGATTTGCGCCGAGCGCGCGTCGTCGATCGCGATCACCGCCATGTGGTCGCGCGACTGCATGTCGAACAACCGCGCCTTCGACGCGGCATAGGCGTCGAAGCTCTCGTAGCGGTCGAGATGGTCGGGGGTGATGTTGAGCAGCGCGGCGACCTCGCAGTCGAGGCTTTGGGTGAGGTCGATCTGGAACGAGGAGAGCTCGAGCACATAGACCCCGCCCGCGGGCAGCGCCTCCTCGGCGAGGATCGGATTGCCGATATTGCCGCCGAGCAGCGCCGGCATCCCCGCCGTCTCGATCATGTGGTGGATCAGCGCGGCGGTGGTCGACTTGCCGTTGGTGCCCGTCACGCCGACCACCTTGTGCGCCGGAAGCTCGCCGCGCGCCTGCGCGAAAAGCTCGATGTCGCAGATCAGCGGGACCCCCGCCGCGCGCGCCTTGTCGGCGATCGTGTGGTTGTTGAGCGGCACGCCGGGCGAGACGACGATCGCGGCGAAATGCGTCAAATCCTCGTCGATGAAGTTCTCGATCCGCGCCTTGGCCGCAACTTGCTCGCGCGCCTCCTCGCGGTCGTCCCATGCGGTCACCCCCGCGCTCGACCGCCACAGATAGTCGACCACCGACAGCCCCGTGCGCGCGAGCCCGAGCACCGCGTAGCGCTTGTCGCCGAAGGCGGTCGCGGGCTTCATCGCAGCTTCAACGTCGAAAGTCCGGCGAGCGCCAGCACGAATGCGATGATCCAGAAGCGGATCACGACCGTGGGCTCGGACCAGCCCATCTGCTCGAAATGATGGTGGATCGGCGCCATCTTGAACACGCGGCGGCCGGTGCGCTTGTAGAAGAACACCTGGATGATCACCGAGGCGGCCTCGAGCACGAACAGCCCGCCGACGATCGCGAGCACGATCTCATGGTGCGCGGCGACGGCGATCGCGCCGAGCGCGCCGCCGAGCGCCAGGCTGCCCGTGTCGCCCATGAACACGGCGGCGGGGGGCGCGTTGAACCACAGGAAGGCGAGCCCCGCGCCGACGATGCTCGCGCACACCACCGCGAGATTGCCCGCGCCGGGGACGTGCGCGATCCCGAGATAGCCCGCGTAATCGGCGCGGCCGACGAGATAGACGATCATCATGAACGCCATCGCCGCGATGATCACGGGCATCGTCGCGAGCCCGTCGAGCCCGTCGGTCAAATTGACCGCGTTGCCCGCGCCGACGATCACGACCATCGCGAAGGGCAGATAGAGCCAGCCGATGTCCGCCACAGGCCCGCTGAAGAAGGGCAGATAGAGATCGGTGCCGACCTCGCCGAGGATCACCCAGGCGGCGATCCCGGCGATGACGAACTCGGCGGCGAGCCGCGTCTTGCCCGAAATTCCCCGGTGGCTTCGCTTCCGGACCTTGTCGTAATCGTCGAGGAAGCCGATCACGCCATAGCCGAGCGTGACGAGCAGGCACGCCCACACCAGCATGTTGGCGAGATCCATCCACAAGAGCAGCGCCGTGGTCACCGAGGCGAGGATCATCAGCCCGCCCATCGTCGGCGTCCCCGCCTTCTTCATGTGCGTGATCGGCCCGTCCTCGCGGATCGGCTGGCCCTTGCCCTGCTTGATGCGCAGCCAGCCGATGAACTTGGGTCCGATGATCAGCCCGATCAGCAATGCGGTCGCGGTGGCACCGCCTACGCGGAAGCTCTGGTAGCGGAACAGGTTGAACGGTCCCGCATAGTCGAGGCTCTGGGCGATCAGCTCGAACATGCGGCTCTCCCGCGCGCGAGCGCCTCGACCAGCGCGGCGAGCCCGATCGCGTTCGATCCCTTGACGAGCACCGCGTCGCCCGGCGCAATCCGATCGGCGAGCGCCTCCTCGGCCTCGGCCGCGTCGGCGACATGGACGAAGGCGGTGACTTCGCCGAGCACCTCGGCAAGCGGCGCCATCTCCTCGCCCACGAGCACCGCGAAATCGACCTGCGCGTCGCGGATGGGGCCAGCGAGCGCGGCGTGGTACGCGTCGGCCTGCTCGCCGAGCTCGCGCATCGCGCCGAGCACCGCGATGCGGCTGTGCGCATTCTCCTGGCCGAGCAGCTTCAACGTCGCGGCCATCGAGGCGGGGTTGGCGTTGTAGCTCTCGTCGATGAGCAGCGCCTCGCCCTCGTCGAGCGGGATGACGCGCCGCGCGCCGC
>JACMKH010000325.1 GCA_014380205.1 Sphingomonadaceae bacterium | reverse complement strand
GGACGCGCGCGCGCACGCGATCGCGCACCATCCGGTCGAGACGATCACCCCCTTCGTCGAGGAGCGCGAGGGCGTGCGCTGGCTCTGCATCCCGCGCGACGCGGGCTACCCGGTCAGCGAGGAGCGGCTCGACCGGCTGCGGCGCGCGTGACTCAGCCGAGCGGGGCGCGCAGGCTTTCCGCGCCCGAATAGGCGACGAGCAGGTCGCCGTCGAAATCGAGCGAAGCGCGCTCCGCGACGATCCATGCCGTTCCCGCCTCGAGCGCAACGCCGTCGATCGTTCCCTCGCCTGCGAGCGGGACCAGCCAGATCGGCCGCCCCGCCTCGGGCGACAGCGCCCCCGCGTGCTCCCCGCGCCAGCGCTCGAGCACGAACTTGAGACCTTCGACGAGGATCAGCCGCCCGCCGCCCGCATCGCGCATCCGCGTCGGCGCGACCCAGGGGACGGGGTTCGAGACGGCGACCCCCTCGTCGAGATGAAGCTCGCGCTTGCGGCCGTAATCGTAGAGCCGGTAGGTGAGATCGACATTCTGCTGGACCTCGACCAGGGTCACCCCCGGCCCGATCGCGTGGACCGTCCCCGCCGCCGAATAGAAGATGTCGTCGCGGCGCACGGGCTTCCAGTCAAGCTTGGTCTCGATGCTGCCGTCGAGCGCGCGCGCGCGCAGCTCGTCGCGGTCCATCGGCTCGACCATGCCGATCCCGATCGTCGCGTCTGGCTCGGCCGCGAGCACCACCCAGGCCTCGTCCTTGCCGCGCGGATAGCCCGCCGCGCGCGCCGCCGCGTCGTCGGGATGAACTTGGACCGAGAGCTTCTCGCTCGTGAACAGATATTTGACGAGCAACTCGGGCGCGACGCCCGGCGGCCCCTCGAACCAGATCTCGCCGACCGGCTCGCCGCCCTCGGCAACGTCACCGAAGCCGAGCCCAAGGTCGCGCCGCCCCCAGACCTTCTCGACGCGCCGGGTGGTGAGCTGCTGTGCAGGCATGGGGCGTTCCTCACTGGGATGGCGGTTGAACAGTTCGCCCTCCGGCGCGTAATTTCAAGGCGTGCGTGCGCTCTCGATCACCAAATGGCTCGGCGCCCTCCTCGTCGTCGCGGCGGCGCTCGCGCTGCTCTACGCCATGGCGCGCCGGCATCCCGAGGATCTGCCGTGGACCGCCCTCGATCTTTCGGCCCCCATCGGCGCGTTCACCGGGCGCAAGCTTGCCGGGCTCGCCGAGGACGCGCCGCGCTGTCGCGCGTTGCTCGCGGAGGCGGGGGTGCGTTTCGTGGCGCTGCCCTCGCATCGCCCAAGCCCCCATTGCGGCTATAACGACGGCGTCCGCTTCGCCCCGGGCGCGGGCGACGCGCGCTCGATCGCGTACCGGTCCGCCGATCTCGACATCAGCTGCGCCGTCGCGGCCGCGCTCGCGGTGTGGGAATGGCGCGTCGTCCAGCCCGCCGCGCTTGAGGCGTTCGGCCAGCGCGTCGCGGAGATCGAGCATTTGGGGAGCTATGCGTGCCGCCGCCTCTACGGCGCCAGCGAGGGCCGCTGGTCGGCGCACGCCACCGCCGACGCGGTCGACATCGCCGCCTTCGTGCTCGAGGATGGCCGCAGGATCAGCGTGCTCGGCGGCTGGTCAGGCGATGCCGACGAGGCGCGCTTCCTCCGCGCCGCGCGCGACGGCGCGTGCGATCTCTTCGCGACCACGCTGTCGCCCGACTATAACGCGGCGCACGCCGACCATCTCCACCTCGACCAGGCCAAGCGCGGCGCGATCGGCTGGCGCGCGTGCCGGTGACGCGGCGGGCCGGATCAGCCCTCGACCGCGCCTTCCTCGAGCACCTCGAGTCGCCCGCCGCGGCCGACGAACATATTATAGTCGGGATACTCCGAAAGCCGGCGTTCGCTGTCGGCGAGCGCGGCGCTGCGCGTCGCGCCGAAACCGACGCCGAGCAGCTGGATCGTGCGTCCGTTGAGCGCCTGCGCCGCGCGGACGATCACGAAATGCCCGCCGTCGGTCGTGCCATGGCAACGCACGCGCTGGTTCGATGGGTTGCTCGCGCGGAACTGGCGCTCGGCCTCGTCCTGCAGCGCCGAACGGCTGACCCCGGTGGTTTCGGAGCGCGCGAGCGTATACGCGCTGAAGTCGGTCAACCCGTCGCGCCCCTCGACCGATCCGAAGCAGGCGGCGACGCCGCCGGCCTGGGCGGGGGACGCGGCCGCGATACCCGCCGCGAACGCGATGCCGACAAGAGAATGGAATTTCATACTGACCACCTTCCTCGCTCGATATGCGAGGCAAGGCTATAGCACGACGGAGCGGCCGAAAAAAGCCTCCGCCGAGCCCCGGCGCCTAATTGGGCAGCGCCGCGACGGGGACCTTCTCGACCCAGTCGGGATAGAAGACCGGCTCGCGCGCCGACCAGCCCGCCGCGGTCGCCGCCGCCTCGCTGATCGACTGGAGCAGAAGCCGGCGCTTGTCGGGGTGGATGTGCGGAAGCGCGGCCGCGGCGCAGAAGGCACCGGGAAGCCACGGCCGCACCGCGGGGCCGATTAGCCGCTCGTAGAGGAAGCGATAGGCAGGGAAGGTTCTCAGCCGGTCCTGGCCGAGATCGAACGCCGAGATCGTCACCAGCGGCGCGAGGAAGGGTTCGACGCTCTCGAGCCCGCTGTCGTCGGGCAGGCTCGCGCGGATCGGCTCGAGACGGATGTAGATGCGCTGCTGCGCGCGGATGCTGGCGGCTTCGACGATATCGCGCGACCAGCGCCGAACGGCGTTGCGGCGGGCGAGCCCGACATCGAGCGAACGGCGGATATAGCGCTGCGTCGCCGAGTCGAACCCCGCGAACTCCTTCATCTCGGCCAGCGCCATCGCGCCATCGTGCGGCCGTGTCGAAATAGCCATACGTCCCCCCGAAACAAGCTTCGGTACGCCGGTTCGTATACGCGCCCACCCCTTTATATCGCGTTAACCACGGACCGCGAGAACGCCAAATGCGCAACATGATTGCGCCGCTCAAGCCAATTCCGCACGAATCCGTGAATAACTCGGCCAGCGTTGCTGCAATGCAACAATCCTTATGGGTTGCTCTTGCGCAGCTCCTCCTCCTCCTTGGCCTCGTCGTAGCCCGAGGAAGGGGCGGGGTCGTTGTGGCCGGGCTGGGCGTTGGCGGGCGGGTCGGAGGCGGGGAAGCTCTCCTTGAGCCCCTGCTCGAGCTCCTTCTCCTGGCGCTTGTCGCGCTCGCGCTCTTCCTGCTTGGTCTGTTCATCGGACATGATCGGGGCTCCTGCAATCGGCTTGGCAACGACCCAGCCGTGGGGCGTGTTCCGTTCAAATCCGCACCGCGCGCCAATCGATGAAGCGGCGAGACGGTTCGACCGGCGGACCAACGGACGGGAGACCGTTAAGCCGGATCGGGCTAAGGCCGCGCCATGACCAACGGCTTCGAAACCAATGGCGACACGACGCGGATGAACTGGCGGGTCGGGCTGATCTCGATCGTTGGCATCTGGGCGTTCTACGTCGCGATCATCACCGTGCGCTCGGCGATCATGCTGGCCGACGAGGACCAGGCGCGGCTTTTTCTCTATCGGCTTGGCGTCGCCGCCTTCGCGGTCGCGGTCACCTATGTCCTGTTCCTGTTCAACGAGCGCTTTGCCGCGCGGCCGCTGCGCTGGCGCGTCACGATCGCCTTCGCGGCGGCGATCCTGCCGGCTTTCGTGATCGCCTTGTTCAACTATTATGTGTTCGAGGTGTTCGATCCGATGAGCCTGTTCGATCCAGCCGAAATGGCGCAATGGCGCGAGAGCATGGAATATTCGGTGACCAAGGAGCTCGCCGAGCAGACCATCTCGCGCTATTTCGTCGTGATCGCCTGGTCGACGCTCTACATGGCGCTGGGCTATGCCGGCATCGTCCGCGCCGCCGAGCGCCGCGCGGCCTCCTACGCCCAGCAGGCGCAGACCGCCCAGCTTCGCGCGCTGCGCTACCAGGTCAACCCGCACTTCCTGTTCAATACGCTCAACGCCCTCTCGAGCCTCGTGATGCGCGACCGGCGCGAGGAGGCCGAGAAGATGATTCTCAACCTCTCGACCTTCTTCCGCACCAGCCTCACCGCCGAGCCGACCGACGACGTCAGCCTCGCGGAGGAGATCCGCCTCCAGCACCTCTACCTCGACATCGAGGCGGTGCGCTTTCCGCAGCGGCTGGTCACCGACATCGAGGTGCCGATGGACCTTGCCTCGGCGTGCGTCCCCGCGCTGATCCTCCAGCCGCTGGTCGAGAACGCGATAAAATACGGCGTCTCGCGCGTGCGGCGGCCGGTCACGGTCTCGATCCGCGCGCGCGAGGATGCGGGCAAGCTCGAGATCACCGTCGCCGACAATGGCGATCCGCTCCCCGACGATCTCGCGAGCGGGACGGGCGTCGGCTTGCGAAATGTTCGCGAACGGCTCGAGGCGCGCTATGGCGGGGAGAGCAGCGTGCAATGGGGCGCGCGGCCCGAGGGAGGGTTCCTCGTCACCTTGATCATGCCGATCAACCGCGAAACCTGCTCATGAGCCGGCCGCTTAGGACCTTGCTCGTCGACGACGAGCCGCTCGCGATCGAGCGCATGCAGATCCTCTGCGCGCGCGTCGCGGGCATCGACCTGATCGGCACGGCGCAGGACGGCGAGAGCGCGCTGCGCCTCGTCGAGGCGCTCCAGCCTGAGCTCCTGCTGCTCGACATCGCGATGCCCGGGATGGATGGGATGGAGGTCGCGCGCGCGCTCGAGGATGTGGCGCTCGCCCCCGCCGTCATCTTCGTCACCGCCTTCGACCAGTTCGCGGTCGAGGCATTCAACGTCTCCGCGGTCGACTATCTGCTCAAGCCCGTCGCCGAGGAGCGGCTCGAGAAGGCGGTCGCGCGCGTCGCCGCCAAGCTCGCGAACGCGCCGCCGCGCCCCGCCAAGTCGCAATGGACCGAGGAGTTCTGGGTGCCGCACCGCTCCGAGGTGATCCGCATCGCCGCGCAGGACATCGACCGGATCGAGGCCGAGCGCGACTATATGCGCCTCCACGTCAGCCAAGCCAGCTACCTCCTCCACCAGACCATCTCGCGGCTCGAGGAGCGGCTCGATCCTGAGCGCTTCGTCCGCGTCCACCGCTCGGCGATCCTCAACCGCGATCGAATCGCCAAGCTCCGCCACGACGGCATCGGCGGCTGGTACGCCGAGATGAACGACGGCGACCAGATCCGCATCGGCCGGACCTATCTCAAGCGCGCCAAGGAGATTGCGGGGCGCTGACGCGAGAGCTCGTCGCGCGTTGGCGAAACACACCCCGCTCCGCTTCACAATCCGAAAAAAGAGCCGCGCCCGGCTCACTTGCCGGACACGGCTCTCGCATGCCCGCGCGCGGGGTAACGCGCGGGAGGCTAGGTCAGTTCGCCGGGCGGACGATGAACCGGGCGAGGTCGCGCGAGGGGACGTCCCATTCGGGAGCGATCTGACTCGCGCGCTGGATGTCGTAATAGGCGGCGGTCAGATCGCCGTTGAGCTCGTTGGCGACGCCGCGCGCATAATAAGCGAGCGCCTCCTCCTCGGTTCCCATCTCGATCGCCATGCTAAACAGCGGCAGCGCCTGCTGGCCCGAATTGTCACGCCGCATCAGCGCGACGCCCTTGTTGAGGAACGCCTCGGGCTCCTGCGGGTCCAGCGCGATCGCGGTGTCGAAATCCTCGATCGCGCGGTCGTATTGCCCGCGATAGAAATAGAGGATTCCGCGGTTGACGAAGCTCGCGACCCGCTCATGGCCCAGCGAGACGCCTGGCTCGAGCGCGGTGTTGCAGGTGCGCAGGGCCGAGTCGCTTGCATTCTCGCGTTCGGCGGATTCATAGCAGGAGCGCGCGGCGCTTCCGCCGATCACGGTGACGGCGGCGCTCGCGGCGCCCGCGCCGAGCAGCGCGGTCGCGGCGGCGGCGGTGATAGCGATTTTCCTCATGATGGACCTCCTCTCGAGAGCGGCTGGCGTATAGCACATCCGCAACAATCTTGCGAGCAAAGCGCCCTGCGATTTCGAAATATTCTGCGAACGGCATGCGGGCGTCGACAAAGCGTCGCGGCGGCCGACGCGCGCCGTGGCGCGGACTTCAGGAAAGCAGCTCGTGGCGCCGAAGCGCGTGGCGGAGCTGGTCGTAGCTGAGGCCCAGCGCCTTGGCGGTGCGCCGCTGGTTGAAGCGCGCCGCCTCGAGCGCGTTCTCGAGCAGCCGCCGCTCATAGGCGAGCACCGATTCGCGAAAGTCGCTGGCGGGCGCGGGGTCGGATCGGGGCGTTTCGGCG
>JACMKH010000324.1 GCA_014380205.1 Sphingomonadaceae bacterium | reverse complement strand
GCCGCCGCCGCGCCCGCGAGCCAGCCCGCCGCGGGCAATGCGCTGTCGGTCGAATGGCAGGGCCCGTTCCAGGGCGTTCCGCCTTGGGACCGGATGAGCCCCGAGCTGTTTCCGGCCGCGCTCGAGGCGGCGATGGCCGAGCTCGAGGCCGAAGTGCGCGCGGTCTCCGACAATCCCGAGCCCGCGACCTTCGCCAACACCAACGAGCGGATCGAGCTCGCCGGCCAAGCGCTCAATCGCGTCACATCGATGTTCGGCGTCGCGACCGACAACATCAGCAACGAGGCTTACCAGGCGCTCGAGCGCGAATGGAGCCCGCGGCTCGCGGGCTTCTACCAGCGCATGGCGCTCGATCCCGCGCTGATCGCGCGCTACCGGACGGTCTATGAGGGCCGCGAGTCGACCGGGCTGACTCCCGAGCAGCTGCGCCTCGCCGAGCGCGATTACGAGAATCTGCTCCGCCAGGGCGCGCTGCTCCAGGGCGCCGAGCGCGAGCGGCTGACCGCGATCACCACCGAGCTCGCGACACTCTACGCCGATTTCGGCGCCAAGCTGCTCGCCGACGAGAACACGCACATCCTGCTCGACGGCGAGGACGACCTCGCCGGGCTCCCCGAAAGCTTCGTCGCGTCGCTGCGCGCGGCCGCCGAGGAGCGCGGCGTCCAGGGCTGGGCGGTGGTCAACACGCGCTCGTCGGCGCAGCCCTTCCTGCAATATTCGACGCGGCGCGACCTGCGCGAGGCGGTGTGGCGCGCCTTCACCAACCGCGGCGACAATGGCGACGCCAACGACACCAACGCCGGCATCGCCCAGATTCTGGCGCTGCGCGCCGAGCGCGCGCGGCTGCTCGGCTATCCGACCCACGCGCACTGGCGGATGGACGACACCATGGCCGAGGATCCGGCGCGCGCCGAGGCGCTGATGATGCGCGTCTGGCCCGCCGCGGTCGCGCGCGTCCGCGAAGAGGTCGCCGACATGCAGGCGATCGCCGACCAGGAGGGCGCGGGGATCACGATCGCGCCGTGGGACTATCTGTTCTACTCGGAGAAGGTGCGCCGCGCGCGCTACAATATCGACGAGAACGAGATCAAGCCGTACCTCCAGCTCGACAACATGGTCCGCGCGATGTTCTACGCGGCGAACCGGCTCTACGATCTCCAGTTCACCGAGAACACCGGCGCGGTGCCCGTGTTCGCTCCGGAAGTGCGCACCTTCGCGGTGACCAACAGCCGCACCGGCGAGGACGTCGGCCTGTTCTACCTCGACAATTTCGCGCGCACCGGCAAGCGCTCGGGCGCGTGGATGACGACCTACCGCAGCCAGCAGTCGCTCGGCGGCGAGCAGAACGTCCTCGCCTCGAACAACAACAATTTCACCCCCGCGCCCGCGGGCGAGTCGACGCTGATCAGCCTCGACGACGCGCGGACGCTGTTCCACGAGTTCGGCCACGGCATCCATTACCTGCTCCAGGATGTCCACTATCCGGGGCTCGCCAACGTGCCGCGCGACTTCGTCGAATATCCGAGCCAGGTGAACGAGAATTGGGTGCTGACCCCCGACATCCTCAACCAGTTCGCGCGCCATGTGGAGACGGGCGAGCCGATGCCCCAGGCGCTGGTCGACCGCATCACCGAGTCCGACAAGTTCAACCAGGGCTATGCCACGGTCGAATATCTCGCATCGGCGATCGTCGACATGCGGCTCCACAACCGCGCCGAGGCGATCACCGATCCCGACGCGTTCGAGCGCGAGACCTTGGCCGAGATCGGCATGCCCGCCGAGATCGTGATGCGTCATCGGCTCCCCCAGTTCGGCCACCTCTTCTCGTCGGACGCCTATTCGGCGGGCTATTATTCCTACCTCTGGTCCGAGACGATGGACGCCGATACCTGGGAGGCGTTCGTCGAATCGGGGGATGTCTGGAACCGCGAGATCGCGGATCGATTCCGCGAGACGCTGCTCTCGACGGGGAATGTGACGGATCGCGCGGAAGCCTATCGCCAATTCCGCGGCCGCGATCCTGATGTCGATGCGCTGCTGAGGAAGCGGGGCTTTCCGGTGGAAGCCGCGGCGACGCCGACCAGCGACTGATCAACTGGCCTAACGCCGCGCTTCAAGGATCACTTCGTCCATCGCGTAGAGTCTCAGCCGCCCATTCTCCGCGATGTCGAAGCGATCGGCGCGGGGGAGGGCGGCGTAGAAGCGGGCTTCCTGGTCATTGAGCGCTGGCTCGGCGCAGGCGCGCTCGGTGCCGCCGGCGGGGCCGATCGCGAGGCCGCCGTCGCCGGCGATCTCGTAGCTCGCCGTGTAGCGGTTGCATGTGCTGTCGCCGCCGATCGAACCGTCGGCCCCGAACAGCATCGTCGGCCCGCTGCCGCGCGCGACGGGCTGACCGCCGATAGCGGCCACGCTCCATTCGCCGCCGGTGAGGAGGCTCGCGGTGTCGCCGCCGCACCCTTCGAACACACTGCCGTTGGCGGTGACGGTGACGCTGTGGGGGAAGGGCCGCGCGCTCATCGAATCCTGGCAGAAGCGGCGCTCGACCGCGACAATGAAGGGCCGGTCGCCCGCGCTCGCGACATAGCGCCATCCGTTCGAGGCGACCTCGGGGACGGGGCGCGGAGCGCGCGCCGTCCGCTCCATGCCGATGTCCTCGAACAGCATTTCGGAACCGATGAAGCGGACCTGCCAGAAGGGCTCGTTGCCTCCCGCGCGATAGCCCTCGCCGGGCGAGTTGATCTCGGCCGGCGCGGGCTCCGTCGTCGTCGTCGCGTTCGGCTCGGCGCTTTGTGGGGTCGTTACATTGTCGGGCTCAGGCCGCGCCTCGGCGCAGGCGCAGAGCGCGAGCGTGGCGCTCGACAGCGCCAACAGCAGCTTGCGAATCATCGGCTTCCTCCTTGCGGCTTGACAGCCGCCGATGCGCGGGCGGAGATGAACCGCGCATGGGCCGCATCCGAACCGCGTGACGCGCGTTGCAACAATATTATAAGGGCCGCGCGAGCGAATCGGGGCCGATGGGGAGAGCGATGGCGAAGCAAGAGGCGCGGTCCAACCTCCCGCCGCTCGATCTCTACGTCCCCGAGCCCAAATTCCGGCCGGGGGACGACGCCGATTTCTCGGACATCGTCATCCCCGCCGCGGGCGAGACGCGGCGGCCCGATATCGCCGACGACCATCACACCATGCGCGATCTCTCCTACGGCCTCGTTCGCGTGCTCGACGGCGAGGGCAAGGCGGTCGGCCCGTGGGATCCAAGGCTCGACGCCGAGACGCTCAGGAAGATGCTGCGCGCGATGGCGCTTACCCGCGCCTACGACCAGCGCATGTTCCGCGCCCAGCGCCAGGGCAAGACGAGCTTCTATATGAAGTGCCTCGGCGAGGAGGCGGTCGCGGTCGCCGCCGCCTTCGCGCTCGACCGCGACGACATGTGCTTCCCCTCGTACCGCCAGCAAGGCATCCTGATCGCGCGCGACTGGCCGCTGCTCGACATGATGAACCAAGTCTATTCGAACAAGCAGGACCGGCTGAAGGGCCGCCAGCTGCCGATCATGTATTCGGCGAAGGAGGGCGGCTTCTTCTCGATCTCGGGCAATCTCGCGACACAATATCCGCAGGCGGTGGGCTGGGCGATGGCGAGCGCGGCCAAGGGCGACACGCGGATCGCGGCGACCTGGTGCGGCGAGGGATCGACCGCCGAGGGCGACTTCCATTCGGCGTGCATCTTCGCCTCGGTCTACAAGGCGCCGGTGATCCTCAACGTGGTCAACAACCAATGGGCGATCTCGAGCTTCTCGGGCTTCGCGGGCGGCGAGGCGACGACCTTCGCGGCGCGCGCGGTCGGCTACGGCATTGCGGGGCTCAGGATCGACGGCAACGACGCGCTCGCGGTCCACGCCGCGACCCAATGGGCGGCCGAGCGCGCGCGGACCAACCAGGGCCCGACCATCATCGAGCATTTCACCTATCGCACCGAGGGCCATTCGACCTCGGACGATCCCTCGCAATACCGCTCGGCCAACGAGGCCACCGATTGGCCGCTCGGCGACCCGATCGCGCGGCTCAAGCAGCATCTGGTCGGGCTCGGCGAATGGGACGAGGAGCGCCACGCCGCGATGGACCTCGAGTGCGCCGAGCAGGTCAAGGTCGCGACCAAGCAGGCCGAGAAGTTCGGCATCCTCGGCCATGGCCTCCACCAGCCGCTCGAGACGATGTTCGAAGATGTCTTCGCCCAAATGCCTTGGCACCTCCGCGAGCAGCAGGCCGAGATGCTCGCCGAATATGAGGTCGCCAAGGCCAAGGCCAAGCAGGGCGAAGCCTGATGGCGCAGATGAACATGATCCAGGCGATCAACAGCGCGATGGACGTCGCGATGGAGCGCGACGAGAATGTCTGCGTGTTCGGCGAGGACGTCGGCTTCTACGGCGGCGTGTTCCGCGCGACCGCGGGGCTCCAGAAGAAATACGGCAAGCGCCGCGCGTTCGACACGCCGATCAACGAGGGCGGGATCATCGGGGTCGCCGTGGGGATGGCAGCCTATGGATTGAAACCCGTCGCCGAGATCCAGTTCGCCGATTACATCTATCCGGGGCTCGACCAGCTCGTCTCCGAGGCAGCGCGGCTGCGCTACCGCTCGGCGGGCGAGTTCACCGCGCCGATCGTCGTGCGCTCGCCCTTCGGCGGGGGCATCTTCGGCGGGCAGACGCACAGCCAGTCTCCCGAGAGCATGTTCACCCATGTCAGCGGGATCAAGACCGTGATCCCGTCGACGCCATACGACGCGAAGGGGCTGCTGATCGCGGCGATCGAGGATCCCGATCCGGTGGTCTTTTTCGAGCCCAAGCGGATCTACAACGGCCCCTTCGACGGGCGCTATCAGGAGATCGTCCAGCCCTGGTCGAGGCACCCCGCGAGCGAGGTGCCCGAGGGGCACTACGTCATCCCGCTCGGCAAGGCCGCGACGGTGCGCGAGGGGAGCGACGTCACCGTCCTGTGCTACGGGACGATGGTCCATGTCGCGCTCGGCGTGGTCGAGCGCGAGGGCTATGACGCCGAGGTGATCGACCTGCGCACGCTGCTCCCGCTTGACATCGAGGCGATCGTGGCTTCGGTCAAGAAGACCGGGCGCTGCCTGATCCTCCACGAGGCGACCAAGACCTCGGGCTTCGGCGCCGAGCTGTCGGCGCTCGTCCAGGAGCATTGCTTCCACCATCTCGAGGCGCCGATCGTCCGCGTCACCGGATACGACACCCCCTATCCGCACAGCCTCGAATGGGCCTATTTCCCCGGGCCGATCCGGCTCGGCGAGGCGCTCAAGCGCGTCATGGAGGACTGAGTGGCGAAATACAGCTTCAGATTGCCCGATATCGGCGAAGGCATCGCCGAGGCCGAGGTCGTCGCCTGGCACGTCAAGGTCGGCGACATGGTCGAGGAAGACCAGGGCATTGCCGACGTGATGACCGACAAGGCGACGGTCGAGATGGAGGCCCCCGTCGCGGGCAAGATCATCGAGCTCAACGGCGAGCCGGGGCAGATGATCGCGATCGGATCGGTGCTCGCGGTGTTCGAGACCGACGATATCGAGGACGAGGAGGAGCACCCGTTCAAGGCCGAGCCGCCCGCCCCGCAGCCCAAGGAAGAGGCCGAGGAAACGCCAGCCCGCGAGCCCGAGCCGACCCCCGCGCCAGCGCCCCCTTCGCCACCGCCGGCTCCCGAGCCTTCCGCGAAGCGCGTGCTCGCCTCGCCCGCCGTGCGCCAGCGCGCGAAGGAGCTGTCGATCGCGCTCGACGCGGTGAGGCCCGCGACCGGCGACCGCATCCGCCACGCCGATCTCGACGCCTTTCTCCAGTACGGCGGCGGCGGCGGGCGCGCGCGCGGCGCATCAAGGGCCGACGAGGAGATCAAGGTGATCGGCATGCGCCGCCGCATCGCCGACAACATGGCCGCCTCCAAGCGCCACATCCCGCACTTCACCTATGTCGAGGAGATCGACGTCACCAATCTCGAGGCGCAGCGCGCGGCGATGAACGGATCGCGCGGCGAGCGGCCCAAGCTCACCATGCTCCCCTTGATGATCGCCGCTATCTGCAAGGCGCTGCCCGATTGGCCGATGATCAACGCGACCTTCGACGACGAGGCGGGGGTGGTGACGCGCTCGGGCGCGGTCCACCTCGGCATCGCGACGCAGACCGACAAGGGGCTGATGGTCCCCGTGCTCCGCGACGCGCAGGCGCTGAGCGTGTGGGAAATGGCGTCCGAGATCGTCCGCCTCGCCGAGGCCGCGCGCAGCGGCAAGGCGAAGAGCGAGGAGCTGTCGGGCTCGACGCTCACGATCACCTCATTGGGCCCGCTCGGCGGGATCGCGACCACCCCGGTGATCAACCGCCCCGAGGTCGCGATCATCGGCCCCAACCGCATCGTCGAACGCCCCGCGATCGTCGACGGCGAGCTCGAGGTCCGCAAGCTCATGAACCTCTCGATCTCGTGCGACCACCGCGTCGTCGACGGCTGGGACGCCGCGAGCTTCGTCCAGGCGCTCAAGCGCCTGATCGAGACCCCGATCCTGATCTTCTTGGACTGAGCTAAATCTCGAGCTGGCTGCCGAGTTCGATCACGCGATTGGTGGGCAGGCGGAAGAACTCCATCGCCGATTCGGAGGTGCGCATCATCCAGGCGAAGAGATGCTCGCGCCACAGCGCCATGCCGGGACGGCGGCTCGCGATCAGCTTCTGGCGGCCGAGGAAGAAGCTCGTCTCCATCATCCGGATCGGGCCGCCGCATTGGTCGATGCGCGCGAGATCGGTGGGGACGTCGATCTCCTCCATGAAGCCGTGGCTGAGCACGATCCGGTAGAAGCCGTCGCCGAGATCGCGGACCGCGGCATGGTCCGCGCCTTCGACATGCGGCACCTCCTCGACCTTGACGGTGAGGATGACGACGCGCTCGTGGAGCACCTTGTTGTGCTTGATGTTGTGGAGCAGCGCGGCGGGGACGCCGTCGTCCGACGAGGACATGAACACCGAGGTCCCGGGGACGCGGTGGATCGCGCCGGCCGAGGATTTGACGAACAGCTCGAGCGGCATCGCCGCCTCGGCGAGCCGCGCGCGCATCAGCGCGCGGCCGCGCGCCCAGCTCGTCAGCAGCACGAACACGACCAGCGCGACGACCAGCGGGAACCAGCCGCCGTCCGGAATCTTGGTGAGGTTCGACGCGAGATAGGCGCCGTCGACGAGCAGGAACAGGCCGGTGACGGCGCCTGCGAGCCACCGGTTCCAGCGCCACACGGCGAACAGCAGCACGCCGAGCATGCAGGTGGTGATGAACATCGTCCCCGTCACCGCGATGCCATAGGCGGCGGCGAGGTTGGTCGACTGGCGGAAGCCGAGCACGAGCAGCAGCACCATGACAAGCAGCGCCCAGTTGACCGCGGGCATGTAAATCTGGCCCGCGGCGCGCGCGCTGGTCTGGACGATCTTGAGGCGCGGGAGATAGCCGAGCTGGATCGCCTGGCGGGTGACCGAAAAGGCGCCGGTGATCACCGCCTGGCTGGCGATGATCGTCGCCAGCGTCGCGATGCCGACGAGCGGCAGCCGCGCCCATTCGGGGGCCATCAGGAAGAAGGGGTTGGCTGCGGCGGCGGGGTCGTCGAGCAGCAGCGCGCCCTGGCCCATGTAGTTGAGCACCAGGCAGGGGAAGACGAGCCAGAGCCACGACAGCGCGATCGGCCGGCGGCCGAAGTGGCCCATGTCCGCGTAGAGAGCCTCCGCCCCGGTCACCGCGAGAACCACCGAGCCGAGCGCGAGGAAGGCGAGGCCCGGATCGAGCGCGAAGAAATTTATCGCCCAAACCGGATTGACGATGCCGAGGATTTCGGGGTTGGCCAAGATGTTGACCACGCCAAGCGCGGCAAGGACGGCGAAATAGACCAGCACGATCGGCCCGAAGATGACACCGACGCGCGCCGTCCCGCGCGCCTGGATCAGGAACAAGCCGATCAAAATGCCGACGACGATCGGCAGCACGAGCGGCTGGAGCCCCGCCTCGACCACGGTCAACCCCTCGACCGCCGAGAGCACCGAGATCGCAGGCGTTATGATCGCGTCGCCATAGAACAGCGCCGCCGCGAGCACGCCGAGCAAGACGACCGAGCCGCGCCACCGCCCATCGGGAAGCTTGCGCGAGATCAGCGCGAGCAGCGCGAACGAGCCCCCCTCGCCACGATTGTCGGCGCGCAAGGTCAGCAGCACATATTTGACGGTGACGATCAGGGTCAGCGTCCAGAAGATCAGCGACAGCACGCCGTAGATGTGCGCGGGATCGACCGCGAGCGGATGCGCGCCGATGAAGGATTCCTTGAGGGCGTAGAGCGGTGAGGTGCCGATGTCGCCGAACACGACGCCGATCGCGCCGAGCGTGAGCGCGCCCAGCCCTTCCTTGCGGACGGGATGGCCGGTGGCGGCGGGCTCGACAGTCGCGGTGGCCATGCTGCGTCCTTCATGTTCGGGCACAGCGACGTGGACGCGAAGCGCATAAGCTTTCCATGCGAAAAGCGGCCCCGAAGGTTAAGATTGCGTAAGAATCGGCGTTGCGGGACTCGACGGCGGATCGGCGCGCGCGGCATAGCAATGCGCGCGAACCATGGAGGCCAGCCGCACATTCGCCCGGCCGGGGAACGACGGCACCGAGACGCGCGCGTTCGCGGCGCAGCTGCGCGTCTACACCGAGACGAGCATGATGATCGCCGTCGCGACCGGCATCGGCGTGCTGATGGCCCCCGCGCTCGGCGCATCGGCGATCGACCTGCTCTATTTGCTCCCGGTGATGGCGGCGGCGACGCTCTACGGGCTGCGACCCGGCTTGTTCGCCGGCGCGGCCTCGGCGCTCGCGTATAATTTCTTCTTTACTGAACCGGTCCACAGCTTGCGGGTCGCCGATCCGCGCAACGTGGTGACCGTGGCGATGCTGTTCGCGGTCGCGGTGGTCACCAGCCAGCTCGCGGCGCGGGTGCGGGCGCAGGCCGACCTCGCCCAGCGGAGCGCGACCCAGAATTCGGCGCTCGCCGGTTTCGCCCG
>JACMKH010000323.1 GCA_014380205.1 Sphingomonadaceae bacterium | reverse complement strand
GTGCGCGGCGCGGCCCGACGACCTGATCGGCTTCGCCTTCCGCTTCGATCAGTCGCGCTCGGGGCGGCCCGACAGCCTGTTCCTGCCGCTCGGCGGCGACGTCGCGACGCATCATCTCGGCAACGACGCCTATGGGCTCGAGCTCGTCGCGGGGCGGCGCGAGAGCTTCGACGCGCTCGGCGCGTTCGAGCCCTATGCGGCGGGCGGCGGGATCGTCCACGAATATATCTCGCGCGCGATCCTCGCGGGGCGCGACTATCTGATCGCGCCCGAGCCGCTGGTGTCGTTCCCCGGCGATCACGCCGCGATCGTCGAGCACGGCGAAACCTACGAATATCTGAAGGACATGGCGCTGCTCGAGGGCATGCCGCTCGCCGCGCGCAAGATCTGGCTGTTCCGCGGCGGCGGGCGGATGCTCGACGCGCCGGGATCGGAGCTCGTTCGCGACAGCCACCGGCCCGAGGGCTGGACGGTCTGGCTCACCGATCCCGCGCGGATCGGCGATCCCACCGCCGAGTTGCCGCGGCGCGGGCAGGTGCTGCTCGGCTTCGATCGCGACGAGGCGCGGCTGCGCGTCGCGCTGTGGCATCGCGGCCGCCTGCTGGTCGGCGCCGACGAGGAGATGCTGCTCGACGCGCCCGAATTCGGCGAGCCCGAGGCGCTGGCCGACTTCGCGATCGAGATCATGCCGCTGCTCGAGGAGAACGACCGCGCGCGCGTCCGCATCGCCTTCGATCGCGGCAAGGGCGGCTGGTCGACCGCGGTGGTGTTCCGCCGCGTCGAGCGCGAAGCCTATCTGATCACCTCGAGCGAGCCGGTCTATTGGGACGGCGATTTCGACCACGCCTTCGCCGCGCTCGGTGGCGGCAGGGCCGCGACAGGCATGCGCCCCCGCGCCCCCCGCCGGGCCGCCGCGCCCCCCGGCACCTCGCTCGCCGCACGGCTGCGCGTGCGCGTTCGGGGGGAGCGGGGTGGGCCGGCGATCAAAGATTAAGTGAATCTAATAAACTGGTACCGTAATGCCACTATAATATCCTGATTCGTAATTATTGGGATTCAGGGAGCGCGGTTAATACTATCCACGGCGATTACCCACCCTCCTAAGCAAAAATTGGAAATAATCGAGTTATTCAAGATTCTTCGTGGAATAATGGTAGTGGGCTCCTGCGGAAGTCCGTAGTAACTGACTACTCGCCCGGCAACGATAACCCTCTGTCCTTCCAAATAGGCAACCGTGCTTGCAGACTGGCCAGGCAATGCGCCACTTATGCAGTCCGGTGAGGTACGACCGGCCTGCATTGCTTCCTCACTGACGTATAGCATCACTTCGCCACGTACCTTCAACCAGCCGTTCAGCAAGACGCTTTGTCCCTCGATAAAATCATCAAACGTCGGAGGATACGTAATAGTCCGATTAGACGTGCAGCTACTAGAGCAAAGCAAGAAAATGGCTATCAGCAATAGCAACCCCGGAGATTTATTCGCTCGATATACCATCAATTAATCCTAACAACTGGCAGGCATTTCGGTGCCAGTTTACTAAATACACTTAATTGCTATCCCCTTGCATGTTGGTTAGTGATCCTCGGGGACGCGGTGACGGGCAGGCGGAACCCAAGGAGCGGCACATCCGTTCGCAAAATGTTCTTTCCTACATCGCCGACCCCGTGCGATAAGGCAAGCAAGCCGAGTCGCATCGGCCGTGCTCTTTGATATCGTCCGCCGCCAGCGCTTCGCACCTTCGCGATCTCCGCCCCTCCGCCCGCAAAATCGCGGCCCACGCCGTTTGCCCGTCCCCCTCGCAAGGTCGCGGCGTCACCCTAAACTTCCTCAACCTGCGCGCCGCCGCCCACGCCTCGCAAGTGTGACCCTAGTGTGACCTTCCGCGCCCCGGCGCGCCGTCCGCGGAGCGCCGGTTGCGCGCGCGGCGGGGCTGTGCGATGGGCCGCGCTTTCGAGCGGGTGGACCCCGCCTCACCCTCTCCTCTCGCGCGTGCCCGGAGTATTTTATGGCCAGAATCATGGTGTTAGGCGGCGACGGCTTTTGCGGCTGGCCGACCTCGCTCCACCTGTCGCGGCGCGGCCACGACGTCACCATCGTCGACAATCTCTCGCGCCGCCGGATCGACGGCGAGCTCGGCATCGAGAGCCTGACCCCGATCCGCCCGATCGAGGAGCGCATCGCCGCGTGGGAGGAGCTCACCAACCACAAGATCGGCTTCGAGAACGTGACGATCGGCAAGGATTTCGGCGCGCTGCTCGCGCTGATCCGCGAGATCAAGCCCGAGGTCATCGTCCATTTCGCCGAGCAGCGCGCCGCGCCCTATTCGATGAAATCGGCCGCGCACAAGCGCTACACGGTCGACAACAATTTGAACGCGACGCACGACGTGCTCGCGGCGATCGTCGAGAGCGGGCTCGACATCCATCTCGTCCATCTCGGCACGATGGGGGTCTACGGCTATGGCACCGCGGGGATGGCGATCCCCGAGGGCTATCTCAAGATCAAGCTCGAGAAGCCCGACGGGACCGAGTTCGAGCACGAGATTCTCTATCCGGCCAATCCCGGCTCGATCTACCATATGACCAAGACGCAGGACGCACTGTTCTTCTTTTTCTACAACAAGAACGACCAGGTGCGCATCACCGATCTCCACCAGGGCATCGTCTGGGGGACCGAGACCGACGAGACCGCGATGGACGAGCGGCTGATCAACCGCTTCGACTATGACGGCGAATACGGCACCGTGCTCAACCGCTTCCTCGTCCAGGCGGCGGTCGGCCATCCGCTCACCGTCCACGGCACGGGCGGGCAGACGCGCGCCTTCATCCACATCCGCGACACCGCGCGCTGCGTTGAGCTCGCGATCGACAATCCGCCCGCCAAGGGCGAGCGCGTCGCGATCCGCAACCAGATGACCGAGACGCACCGGCTGCGCGACCTCGCGGGGATGATCCGCGAGATGACCGGCGCCGAGATCGCCATGGTCGAGAACCCGCGCAAGGAGGACCCCGAGAACGACCTCCATGTCGACAACGCGGGTTTTCTCGATCTCGGGCTCGAGCCGACGCGGCTCGCGACCGGGCTGATGGAGGAGATCGCCGGAATCGCCGAGAAATACGCGGAGCGGTGCGACAAGACCAAGATTCCCGCGACCTCCAAATGGCGCAACGCCTGATCCGCGCTCGCCGCTGGATTCCCCGCCGCAACGCTCTATAGCTCGTGTCCAAGGGTCGCATTGGTCTGGAGGCTGATGTGCGGATTGGGGGAAGGGTTGCGGGTTTGGCGATCGCGGGCGTGCTCGCCGCGGCCCCCGCGCTTGCCCAGGAGATGCGCCCCAGCCTCGCCGACAGCTTCCGGCTCGGCAGCCCGGGCGGCCTGCTGTGCCGCGCGCAGTCGCGGCTGACCGACCCCGCCTTCGCGTCGATGTTCGATCGCGGCTACATCATCGCGTGCCGCGACGCCGCCTCGGAGGTCGGGCGAGTCTATGCGCTGCGGCTGGGCGGGGACGATCCGGCCGCGCGGCTCGACGCGGCAAGAACGGAGCGCGCGCGGTGCGAGGCGGCGGTCAGCGAGACGATCGACGAGCTGGGCGCGGTCGAGGTGCGGCGCTGCACGCTCGCGAGCGCCGATGTCGGCTATCGCGTCTACAGCTGGCGGCGCGGCGACACGCTCTATGTCGCGGAGGGGCTCGGCGGATACGATCCCGCGTTGCGGCTCGCGCTGCGGAGCATCGTCGCCGACCGCATCCTCCCCGGCGAGCTCGCGATCGCGACCACCGAGATGGGCGACCCCGCCGCGTTCGCGCGCGTCCAGGCGGGGACGCTCGATCGCGACCAGGCGCTCAGCGAGGGCTATCGCCGCAACAACAGCGGCTCCTACGCGGAGGCCTCCGAATTCTTCGAATCGCTGATCGCGCGCAACGCGGGCGAGGGCGGGCCCGAGGCCGAGGCGCGCGCGGGCGAATATCTGATCAACCAGGCGCTCCAGCAGTCCAACCTCGGCAATTTCGCCGAGGCCGACGCGCTCTATGCGCGGGCGCGCGCGATCCCGAGCACCAACGCGGTCCAGCTCCGCTTGCGCCGCAATTTCCTCGCGCTACACGCGCTCAACCAGCGCAGGCTCGACGAGGCAATGGCGGTGCTCGATGCGGCGGTCGCGGGGCTCAGCGCGATGGGGGGAGCGCCCACCGCCGGCGCTGAGATCGATCCGCCGACCGCGCGCGCGATCAACAGCGC
>JACMKH010000322.1 GCA_014380205.1 Sphingomonadaceae bacterium | reverse complement strand
TGGTCGATCGCCTCGCGGATCTGGAGCACCTCGGCGTCGGTCAGATCCTGGACGCGGCGCTCCGGGCCGATCGCGAGCTGCTCGGTGATCCGCCGCGCCTTGGTCCGCCCGATGCCATGAATATAGGTCAGCGCGATCTCCACGCGCTTGTTCGATGGGATGTTAACCCCGGCAATTCGCGCCACAAACTTTTCTCCTGCTCCACGGGCGGCGGGGCAAACCGGCCCATCTCAAAGCGTTGCCAACCGAAACGAAACGAGCCCGACGGGCGCACGAATCGCGCCGCCGGGGAACCGGTTGCTTCGGGATGCGCGGCAGATAGGTGCGGGCGCGAAGCGTGTCAAGCCGTTGTCCGGGTTCAGCGCGAGCGAAATCGCCTCTCCGACGAAGCGATTGAACCGCCCTCGCGATTGGGGCATTTGCAGGAGTGCGATGGCGCGACAATCGTTCGATGAAATCTGGGGACTGAGCCGGGGGCGCAAGCCGCGCGCGGGCTTCGAGGGTTTCGCCCGATGGCTGCGCGCGACGCCTCGCACCGAACTGATCCGCCGCCACGCCTCGGCCGAAGCCGCGTTCCGCCAGCTCGGCATCACCTTCAACGTCTATGGCGACGACGAGGCGGCCGAGCGGATCATCCCCTTCGACATCGTCCCGCGCATCTTCACCGCCGCCGAATGGGCGCGGCTCGCCGAGGGGCTCGAGCAGCGCGTCACCGCGCTCAACCTGTTCCTCGAGGACGTCTACGGCGAGCGCGAGATCCTCAAGGACGGCGTCGTCCCCGCCGACCTCGTGCTCGGCAACCCCGGTTTCTCCCCCGCGGTCGCGGGCCATCGCCCGCCCCACGGCATCTACTGCCACATCGCCGGGATCGACATGGTGCGCACCGGCCCCGACGATTTCTACGTGCTCGAGGACAACGCGCGCACGCCCTCGGGCGTCTCGTACATGCTCGAGAACCGCGAGGCGATGCTGCGGCTGTGCCCCGAGCTGTTCGAGCTGCTCGAGGTCGAGCCCGTCGACCGCTACACCGACCTGCTGCGCGAGATGATGGTCTCGGTCGCGCCGCGCGCGGCGCAGCGCGACCCGGTCTGCGTGCTGCTCACGCCGGGCCATTTCAACAGCGCCTTTTACGAGCACAGCTTCCTCGCCGACAATGTCGGGATCGAGCTCGTTGAGGCGGCGGACCTCGAGGTCGACGACGACGTGGTCTGGATGCGCACGATCGACGGGCGCGTGCGCGTCGACGTGATCTACCGCCGGCTCGACGACGATTTCATCGACCCGCTGGTCTTCCGCCCCGATTCGATGCTCGGCGTTCCCGGGCTGATGGCGGCCTATTTCGCGGGCAATGTCACGCTGATCAACGCGCCGGGCACGGGGATCGCCGACGACAAGGCGATCTATTCGTACATGCCCGAGATCGTGAAATATTATTCAGGTGAGGAGGCCAGGCTCAAGAACGTTGAGACCTGGCGCTGCCGCGAGCCCGCCGCGCTCAAATACACGCTCGAGCACCTCCCCGAGCTCGTCGTCAAGCTCGTCGACGGCTCGGGCGGCTACGGCATGCTCGTCGGCCCGACCTCGACCCAAGTCGAGATCGACGCGTTCCGCGCCGCGCTCAAGGCCAATCCGGGCGGCTATATCGCGCAGCCCACGCTGCCGCTGTCGACCGTGCCGACTTTGACCGACAAGGGCATGCGCCCCCGTCACGTCGACTTTCGCCCGTTCGTGCTCACCGGGACCAACGGCGTCCACACCGTTCCCGGCGGGCTGACGCGCGTCGCGCTCGTCGAGGGCTCGCTCGTGGTCAACTCGAGCCAGGGCGGCGGCACCAAGGACAGCCTCGTGCTGCGCCCGCCGAGCGCGGCGCAGAGCCAGAGTCAATCGAGTGCGGCGGGCGTCCAGTCGCAATCGCAACGCGGCCGGAAGCGCTGATGCTCGCGCGCACCGCCTCCTCGCTCTACTGGATCGGCCGCTACATGGAGCGCGCCGAGTTCACCGCGAGCCTGGTCGAGGCAACCATCCGCCTCGATTCGCTCGGCCTCAGGAGCCAGAGCGAGCAGACGTGGCGCAGCGCGCTCGCCGTGGTCGGGGCGACGCCCGGCTTCGAGGAGTCCAAGGAGCATATCGGCCCGTTCGCGGCGCGCCGCTACCTCACGCTGAG
>JACMKH010000321.1 GCA_014380205.1 Sphingomonadaceae bacterium | reverse complement strand
TCCTCGAAGCGGGTGTAGAGGAAGCTCTCCTGGTGGTGGCTGAGGCACCATTTGGCCATGATCGAGCCGCCGCGGCTGACGATGCCGGTGACGCGGCGCGCGGTCATCGGGATGTAGGGCAGGCGCACGCCCGCGTGGATGGTGAAATAGTCGACGCCCTGCTCGGCCTGCTCGATCAGCGTGTCGCGGTAGATTTCCCAGCTCAGGTCTTCCGCCACGCCGCCGACCTTCTCGAGCGCCTGGTAGATCGGGACGGTGCCGATCGGGACGGGGGAGTTGCGGATGATCCATTCGCGGGTGTCGTGGATGTTGCGGCCGGTGGAGAGGTCCATGACGGTGTCGGCGCCCCAGCGGATCGCCCAGACCATCTTGTCGACCTCGGCGGCGACGTCGGAGGCGACCGCGCTGTTGCCGATGTTGGCGTTGATCTTGACGAGGAAGTTGCGGCCGATCGCCATCGGCTCGGATTCGGGGTGGTTGATGTTCGAGGGGATGATCGCGCGGCCTCGGGCGACTTCGGAGCGGACGAACTCGGGCGTGACGTGTTCGGGGATCGAGGCGCCGAAATCCTGACCATCGCGGATGTGGCCGGCGATGGCGGCACGGCCGAGGTTCTCGCGCTCGGCGACATATTCCATCTCCGGCGTGACGATGCCGCGCCGCGCATAATGCATCTGGCTAACGTTCGCGCCGGGCCTGGCGCGGAGCACCGTGCGGCGGATGTTGGGGAAGGACTGGACGCCGCCCGAACGGTCTGGTCCGAGTTGGCCGTTATCCTCGGGCCGCACCTCGCGCTGCGCGACCTCCTCGACATCGCCTCGCTCGCGAATCCAGTCGCGGCGCGGCTCGGCGAGGCCCGCCATGATATCGATGCGGGCCTCGGGGTCGGTGTAAGGGCCCGAGCAATCGTAGACGCGGAGCGGCGGCTCGCCCGACGAGGGCTCGAGATCGATCTCGCGCATCGCAACGCGGCGTGGGCCGACATGGATCTTGCGGCTGCCGCGGATCGCGCCGGTGGTGACGCCGATTTCGGTTCGGGCGGGATAGTCGGCCATGATGCTCTCCTCAGACGGAGGAAGAGCGAAAACCGCGCTCCCTCCCTACGCCGGTCTTAGCCGGATCAGGTTCGGCGGGTCGCAGCGCGATCAGCTGCCTCTCAACCGCTTGGCGCGGTCCCCCGGGGAATGGGAGCAGCTTAGGCGACCGAGACGGCGGCGTCCACTCCGCCGTCAATGGTCAAAGGAAATAGCGCATCCGCACGGTTATCGCCTCGGCGCCGCTCACCGCGAAGCGCGCGGCGGAAAAGCGCGGGGGGCCGAAGGTGAAGGCGGGGTTGCGCGAGAAGCCGATGCCTTCGCGGGGGATGCCCGCGAAGCGATCGAGCCGGTCGTTGGCGTTCTCGTCATGGATGATCGAGAGCGCGTAGCTTCCCGAGGGCAGGTTGGCGAAGGCGAGGCTATCGGGGGCGTTGGCGCGAATCGTGCGGCGGACGGCGTTGGGGTCGCCATCGCAATCGGGGAAATGATCGGCCTGGCGCGTGAGGCAGGCCTGGATCAGCCCGTCCGACGAGCGCAGCCCCTCGACATCGACGTCAAGCCGGCCGGGCGAGGTCATCCCCGCGAGCAACGGCCCTGCCGCTACGGCCGCGCCCAGCCGCGCGATCGAACGCGCCCAGCCCGAGGTCGGTCCCGCACAGGCGGTCCCAGAATCGGAAATAAAGCCCATAGTTGCATCCATATTGCTGGTGGTGCCGCTGATGATGGCTGGCGGTGATCACCCAGCGGCCCAAAGGTCCATCGACGATGAAGCGCGGGAAGATCTCCCAGCCCATGTGATTGGTCACGCCCATTAGCGTCATTATCGCGAGAACGATAGCCAACGCAGCGACATGGATGGGGATCACGAAAACGAGCGCTGGGATGACCACCGCGCCGGTGATCGCCTCGAGCGGGTGGAAGCTCATCGCGGCCCAGGCGGTGGGCGGGCGGCTGGCGTGGTGGACCGCATGCGCGAGGCGGAACGGGCGCGGGCGATGCATCCATCGGTGGGTCCAGTAGAACCAGCTGTCGTGCGCGAGCAGATAGGCGAGGATCGAGAGGGGGAGCAGCCAGAGCGGATAGGTGGCGATGTCCGCGTAGATCAGCGTCCAGCCGCGATTGGCCCAACCCCACGCGACGATCCCGGCGGGAACGCCATAGATGGCCGCGCTGGCCAGCGACCAACCCATTTCGCGCACGATCTGCGAGCGCTGGCCGGCGTAGAGGCCGGGGCGGATGCGGGAGGTGAGCCAAGCGAAGAGACCCGAGGTCGCGAGATAGCGGATCGCGACGATGAGCGTCATTGCGAGCGCGGAGAGGAGGATCGCGAGAATGGCTCCGGACGGCATGGCCGCGGCTTAGCGCACCAGGGCGACGATGCCTATTCCACGTCAAACAGCGCCGCGAGGGGCTCCCCCTCTCCCGTGCCTTCCTGTAGGCGCGGCGCGATGGAGCGCCGAAACGCCTGCGATGTCGCGATCCTCGGGGGGGGACTGGCCGGGGGGTTGATCGCGCTGGCATTGCGGCGGGCGCGGCCGGAGCTGCGCGCGCTGGTGATCGAGGGCGGCCAGAGCCTTGGCGGCAATCATATCTGGTCGTTCTTCGCGAGCGATGTCTCGGCGGAGGGCATGGCGTTGCTCGCGCCGCTGATTGGACATCGCTGGGAGGGATATGACGTGCGCTTTCCGGCGCATGCGCGGACGCTCGGCACGGGCTATCATTCGATCCGCTCGGGGGACTTCGATAGCGTGCTGCGCGCCGCGCTGCCTGCCGATGCGCTGGTGTTCGGCGCGCAGGTGCGCGAGGCGTCGCCTGTTTCGGTGACGCTCGACGGCGGCGTGGAAATCGCGGCGGGAGGGGTGATCGATTGCCGGGGCGGCAGCGACATGGCGCTGCTCGATTGCGGGTGGCAGAAATTTGTCGGCCTGGAGATCGAGCTGCCCGACCCGCATGGGCTCGAAAGGCCGATCGTGATGGATGCGACGGTCGAGCAGATCGACGGCTATCGCTTCGTCTACTCGCTGCCGCTCGGCGAACGCCGCATCTTCGTCGAGGACACCTATTACAGCGACGGGCCCGCGCTCGACGTCGCGGCGATCGAGGCGCGCGTGCTGGCCTATGCGGAGGCGCGGGGGTGGCGGGGGGGGGCGATCATCCATCGCGAGACGGGGGTGCTCCCGGTGACGCTCGGCGGCGATTTCGAGGGCTATTGGCGATCGGGCGGGCCGACGGCGAAGGCGGGCACGCGGGCGGGACTGTTTCATCCGACGACGGGCTATTCGCTGCCCGACGCGGTCGAGACGGCGCTGCTGATCGCCGGGCTCGACGATCTCTCTGGCCCCGCGCTCGAACGCGCGCTCCACGACCACGCGCGGCGCAAATGGGAGGAGCGCGGCTTCTACCGGATGCTCGACCGGATGATGTTCCGCGGCGCGGGGACGGGCGAGCGCCACCGCATCCTCGAGCGGTTTTACACGCTCGATGCGGGGCTTATAGAGCGCTTCTACGCGGGCCGGTCGAGCCTCGCCGACAAGGCGCGCATCCTTGCCGGCAAGCCCCCCATCCCGATCGGCCGCGCGATCGGCGCGCTGTGGGAGAGTAGGACAAGGTGACCAGGGCGGCCGTCATCGGCGCGGGGTTCGGCGGGCTCGCGCTCGGCATTCGGCTGCAATCGGCGGGGATCGAGACGGTGATCGTCGAGGGCCGCGATAAGCCCGGCGGTCGCGCCTATTTCTGGGAGAAGGACGGCTTCACCTTCGACGCGGGGCCGACCGTGATCACCGATCCCAACTGCCTCGACGAGCTTTGGGCGCTTTCGGGCGCGAGCATGGCGCAGGATGTCGAGCTCGTTCCCGTCCATCCCTTCTACCGGCTCAACTGGCCCGACGGGACCAATTTCGATTATTCGAACAACGACGTCGAGCTGACCCGCGAGATCGCCAAGCTCAACCCGCGCGATGTCGAGGGGTATCGCGATTTCCTGCGCTATTCGGCCGACGTCTACGAGGAGGGCTATCGCAAGCTCGGCGCGGTGCCGTTCCTCGATTTCCGCTCGATGCTCCGCGCCGCGCCGCGGCTCGCGCGCCACCAGGCGTGGCGCTCGGTCTGGTCGATGGTGTCGAGCTTCGTCGAGAACGACAAGCTGCGGCAGGCGCTGACCTTCCACACGCTGCTCGTCGGCGGCAATCCGACCAGCACAAGCGCGATCTACGCGCTGATCCACAAGCTCGAGCGCGACGGCGGCGTGTGGTTCGCCAAGGGCGGGACGAACCGGCTGGTCGCGGGGATGGTCGCGCTGTTCGAACGGCTGGGGGGCGTGCTGCGGCTCGGCGATCCGGTGACTCATATCGAGACGCTCGGCGAGCGCGCGACGGGGCTTGCCTGCGCGAGCGGATGGCGCGAGGAGTTCGACGCGGTCGCCTCGAACGGCGACGTGGTCCACACCTATCGCGACCTGCTGACCGGAACGCGGCGCGGCGAGCGCGCGGCGGCGCGGCTCGAGAAGAAGCGCTTCTCGCCTTCGCTGTTCGTGCTCCACTTCGGGGTCAAGGGCGCGTGGCCGGGGATTCCGCACCATATGGTGCTGTTCGGGCCGCGCTATCGCGGGCTCTTGACCGACATCTACGATCACGGCGTGCTCGCCAAGGATTTCGCGCTCTATCTCCACCACCCGACGGTGACCGATCCGTCGATGGCGCCGGAAGGCTGCTCGACCTTCTACGCGCTCGCGCCCGTGCCGCATCTTGGCAAGTTCCCGATCGACTGGGACGAGATCGGCCCCGGCTATGCCGACCGGATCATCGACCATCTTGAGGCGCGGATGATCCCCGAGCTGCGCGAGCGGATCGTGACGCGCTTCCACTACACACCCAAGGATTTCGCGGTCGATCTCAACGCGCATCTCGGCAGCGCGTTCAGCCTCGAGCCCGTGCTGACCCAGAGCGCGTATTTCCGCGTGCACAACCGCGACGATGTCGTGGCGAACCTCTATTTCGTCGGGGCGGGGACGCATCCGGGGGCGGGGATTCCGGGTGTGGTGGGGAGCGCCAAGGCGACGGCGGGGCTGATGCTCGATGATTTGCGGCCGTAAAAAACCCCTCTCCTTTAGGGGAGGGGTTGGGGTGGAGACTGTCCCCAGACGCAAAGCGACGCCGGGGGCATCGAGCCCCCGCCGCCGCTACCCCACCCCTGAAGGGGAGGGGGAATGTTCGAGCGCCCCGCCCTCGTCGCGCACGCGCGCGCATCCATCGCGCGCGGTTCGCGCTCTTTCGCGCTCGCAGCGCGGCTGTTCGACCGCGCCACGCGCGAACGCGCGCAGCTGCTCTACGCCTGGTGCCGGCGCTGCGACGATCTCGCCGACGGGCAAGCGCTCGGGCATGGCATGAGCGAGGTCGCCGATCCCGGCGCGCGGCTCGCGGTCATCCGCGATTTCACCGCGCGCGCGTTGACGGGGG
>JACMKH010000320.1 GCA_014380205.1 Sphingomonadaceae bacterium | reverse complement strand
CTTCGGTGGCGGCGCGGGCGGCTGGTGGGGCGGCGGGCTCGCGGGCCTCGGCGGCGCGAGCTACGTCAACACCGAGATCGGCCAGGTCATCGCGATGGCCTATCTCGACGCCTATGGCCAGATGGTCGGCGAGCTCGGCGGCCTCCCAGCCGACGCCTCGCTCGCGGCGCCCGTCGCGCAGAACTGAGGGGCCTTCACCTCCCGCTCGCCCTGAGCCTGTCGAGCGTTGGGATGCACCCTTCGACAGGCTCAGGGTGAGCTGAAGTGGGAGCTACTCGCGCACGTTCGCCACATTGTAGAGATAGACCTCGTCCTGGTTGAGGCAGCGGCGGGTCGAGAGGTTCTCGTCGGTCGCGACCGCCTGCTGGGCGTACATCACCTCGGTCAGCAGCCGTCGCGAGACGCCCATGCGGATGAGGAAGTCGTTGTCCTCGCTCGCGAGCTGCGCGCTCGACTGCTCGATCGCGCCGATCATCGCGACGGTGCTGTCGGTCCCCGCCGCGACCTCCGAGCGGATCGCCTCGCGGTTGCCCGTGTGGGTGAACATATGAACCATGAACAGCCCGCCCGGCTCGACCACGCGCAGCTGCCCGCCCATGAACACGAAGTTACACGCCGAGAAGCACGCCCAGCCCGCGGGAACGCGCGTCACCATCCCCGGATAGCTCTGGCGGATCAGCCTGCCGGCCTCGTTGCCCGCGCGCGCGTTGCCGCCGGGCGAGCGCACCCAGATTTCGGAGATGTTGGGATCGGCGTCGAGCGCCGCGCGCAACCGGCCGGCGACCCCTTCGTCGACCGCGCCCTCGGCGAGCAGCACGCGCGCGCCGTTGCGATCGGCGGGGGTCAGCTCCATCCGCGCGTTGCTCGACCAGTTGGGCGCCGCCGGGCAGGTCGGATTGTTCGGATCCATCTGCTGTGCGGGCGCGGCGGCGGCGACGCATAGCGTCGCGAACCCCGCGAGCCAGCGCGCCGTCCGCATCGTCAGGCCGCCAGCGTGTAGCGCGCGGACCCAGGCGCGCGGCACATCCGCCGCGTCGCGGTGGTCTCCTCGCCGCTGACGATGATCACGTCGGTCACGTCCATGCACGTCGTCCCGTCGGCGAGCTGCTGGCGCGATTGCACGGTCGAGGTGCCCGAGACGTCGCGGCGCGTGTCGCTCGTCCAGCTCGCGGTCGCGCCGACCTGCTCGGTGCGCGTCGCCTCGAGCGTCGCCTCGGCGGCCTTCTCCTGCTCCTCGGGATCGAGCCGGCACGCGATCTCGCCCGCGAGCACGTCGGCGAACGCGGTCGAGGGAATATAGGTCGCGAAGCCGCCCACGTGGCCCGCCGCGCCGCCGAGAACGCCGCCGATGACGCTCCCGATCGCCGCGCGCTCGGACGCGCTCTGCTCGGCCGAGCAATGATTTTCCCCGCGCTCCTCCGCGGGCGCCGAGCGCCGGCCGAACAGGCCGCCGAGCTGGGCGCTCGCGGGCTGGGGCATGGCGATCACGCCGATCAAGGCGGCCGCGGTCAGTCGATTCAAAAGCATCATACGTCCTCCCGACCCGCGCGCCAGCTAGCGCAAGACGGGCGCGATTTCAACCGGATTGGGCTCGGCCGTTGCCTCGCGCGAATAAGCCGCTAGCATCGCCGCGCAAGATAGTTGCGCAAGGAGGCGCGTCGCGTGCGGCATGTCGCGGTGATCGGATCGGGGCCGGCGGGCTATTACACCGCCGAGGCGTGCCAGAAGAAATTCGGCGACGCGGTCCGCGTCGACATCATCGATCGGCTGCCGACGCCGTTCGGGCTGGTGCGCTCGGGCGTCGCCCCCGACCATCAGTCGCTGAAGGCGGTCTCCCGCCGCTACGAGAAGGTCGCGCTTGCCGACAATGCGCGCTTTATCGGCAACGTCACGGTCGGCGGGCAGGTCTCGATCGAGGAACTGCTGGGGCTGTACGACGCGGTCGTGCTCGCGACCGGCGCGCCGAACGACCGGCCGCTCGGCATCCCCGGCGCCGACCTTCCCGGCGTGATCGGATCGGCGGCGTTCGTCGGCTGGTACAACGGCCATCCCGATTTCGCCGCGCTCGATCCGCCGCTCGACGGCAAGGCCGCGGTGGTGATCGGCAACGGCAATGTCGCGCTCGACGTCGCGCGCATCCTCGCCAAGACGCGGGCCGAGTTCGAGGGATCGGACATTGTCGGCCGCGCGCTCGGCGCGCTCGAGGGCTCGTCGATCGAGACAATCTACATCCTCGGCCGCCGCGGCCCGCACCAGATCGCGATGACCCCCAAGGAATTGGGCGAGCTCGGTCATCTCGAGCGCGCGAGCCCTCGCGTCGATCGCGCCGATCTCCCACCGGAGGGCGACGACGCGCTGCTTGAGCCGGGCCAGCGCAAGTCGGTGATGCTGCTGCGCGAGTTCGCCGCGATCCCGGTCTGGGCGGCGGGCGAGAAGCCCGTGACGATCGACTTCGACTTCTTCGCGATGCCCGTCGCGATCGAGGGGGATGGCAAGGTCGAGCGCGTCATCGTCGAACGCACCGCGCTCGACGAGCGCCAGCGCGCGTCCGGAACGGGCGAGCGCTACGCGATCGACTGTGGCCTTGTCGTCTCGTGCATCGGCTACACCACCCCGCCGATCGAGGGCGTCCCCTATGAACCCGAGCGCGGCCGCTTCGCCAACGACGATGGCCGCGTCATGCCGGGTCTCTACGCGGTCGGCTGGGCGCGGCGCGGCCCGACAGGCACGATCGGCACCAACCGCCCCGACGGCGAGGCGATCGTCCGCCTGATCGCCGAGGATGTCGGCGAGGGCGCGGGCAAGGCGGGCCGCGCGGGTCTCGACACGCTGCTCGCCGAGCGCGGCGCCGATGTGGTCACCTTCCGCGACTGGCAAAACATCGAAAAGGCCGAGGAAGCGCGCGCGCGCGACGGCAGCCCGCGCGAAAAGTTCACCGCGATCGAGGAGATGATCGCGGCGCGCGGGTACTGATCGCCACTGGATGGCCCAGCGCGACACAATCGAGCAGGCCGTCCTCGAGTGCCTCGGCGATGCGTGGGTGGAGGCGGTCCGGTCGTCGATGACGCTTCCCGCCACGCCTCAGCGGTTCGAGGCGCTTCCGCCGCGGGTGCTGCTGCTGCTGTTCGCCTCGCGCAGCGGAAGCACCTACGCGGGGCGCCTGCTCGCCCAGACACCATATTTCAACAAGGTGCGCGGGGCTTTCCATCCCCCCCGGCTCGCGCGGATGCGCGAACGCCTCGGGCTCGCGGACGATGCGGCCGCCGCGCACGCCACCGTCGCCGCCGACGCGACCGAACGCGCGTTCGGCGCGAAATGCGGATCGGCCGGGCTCGTCGCTGCTCTCCACACCGGTTTCCTCGACGACGCGTTCGACCGGCTTTCGTTCGTGATGTTGCGTCGGCGCGATCCGCTCGCGCAGGCGATTTCGCTCGTGAAGGCATCGCTGACGGGGCGCTTCTTTTCACGCCAGCACGCTGCGACGCGCCTCACGGCCGACGACTATGACCGGCGGGCGATCGAGCAGCAGCTCGCGCTGGTCGGAGAGATCAACGACGGTCTCGAACGTTTCGCGCAACGGCTTGGGAAGGCCGTCTCGGTCCATTATTACGAGGAAATTTGTAGTGACCCGGCGGGGTTCGTGAACGCAGTATGCGGCGGGCTCGATCTGCCCCAGGTCGATCGCGTGAGCGTCGACGTCGGGCTGGAGGTGCTGAGAGATGATGTGAGCCGGCAATGGCGGGAGCGATACGAGGCGGGGCAGTAAGCGCCGGCTGCTCAGAAGCGCGGACCGATCATCTCGGAAAGGCCGGGGATCGCGGTGCGCAGGATGTAGCTGTCCGGATCGGCGTAGAAGGGGCCGATGCGCATGTGGAGCTGGATCACGCGGTGGAGGATCGTGCCGAGGATCGCGTGGCTCAGCGCGAGCAGCAGGATGTTGGGGCGGCGGTAGAAGATCAGCGCCCAGGCGAAGCCGCCGCCGAGCGTGATCGCGATCAGCGCGGGGTTGGGCGCGTGCGCGGCGGCGAAGATCAGCGCGGTGGCGGCGGCAACGAGCAGACGGTGGCGCGCGGGGCCGAGCCGCTCGGGCACGATCGACCTCAGCCGCATCTCGACGAAGCCGAAGAAGATCAGCGCCTGGATCAGCCCGAACACGAGATAGCCCGCGAGCTTGATCCCGATCGCGTCGAGCCGCGCGCGCGCCCACATCTCGGGATCGACGAGCCAGCCGATCGCGATCATCGCGGCGGCGGCGAGCGCGGTCCACAGCGCATAGACGCGCCACGCCGCGCGGAAGGCTCCCGGATCTCCCGCGCGCGGCCAGCCGCGCAGCGCCGAGGGATCGCGATGGATGCGCACCGGCGAAACGTAGAGCACCCACACCGCGCCGCCCGCGAGCGCG
>JACMKH010000319.1 GCA_014380205.1 Sphingomonadaceae bacterium | reverse complement strand
GGCATGGCCCGCGCGTTCGGCGGCCTTGAGCGCCTCCCAGCCCGGGCCCGGCTCGCCATCGCCGAAGACGTGCGGGTGGCGGCGCACCATCTTATCGGCGATGCCGGCGATCACTTCGGCGAGATCGAAGGCGCCGGCTTCCTCGGCCATGCGCGCATGATAGACCACCTGGAGCTGGAGATCGCCGAGCTCGTCGCGAAGCGCGGCCATGTCACCGCGATCGATCGCGTCGGCGACCTCATAGGCTTCCTCTATCGTGTAGGGGGCTATCGAGGCGAAATCCTGCGCGACATCCCATGGGCAGCCGCGCGCGGGATCGCGCAGCCGCGCCATGATCACGGCGAGCTGCGCGATCGCGTCGCCGAGGCCCTCGCGAGGAGGGGAGTTCCCGCCCCGCCCGCTCATTCTGATATCCCGATAATATACATTATGTAAAATATAGATCCGCGAAAGGGCGCTCAGGGGCGCAAGATCAGCCACTCCCCCTCGACGCTCCAGCTCGACAGCGACGACAGGAAGTTCATCCCCAGCACGTTGGTCCCCCCGAATTCCTCGGCGATCACCACGGGAAAATCGGCGCGGCGAATCGTCCCGACCTCGAGCGTCTCGATCGAGGCGCGATCGGCGGCGACCATGCCGTTGGCGGTGCTCAGCATCATCGGATAGCCTTCGCCGGGCTCGACCCCCGCGCGGCGCGCGGCGTTGGCCGAAAGCCCCGTGATCGAGGCGCCGCTGTCGATCAGGAAGCGCTCCTCGCGCCCATTGACCGTCGCCTGGACCCAGAAATGGCCGTCGTTGCCCTTGCGGATGCGCAGCGTCTCGCCAGCGATCACGGGCTCGCCGGGGCTGAATTCGGCCATCAGCCGGCTGCCCATCGCGCGGAAATCCTCGCGGAAGGTGAAGGCGACGAAGCCCACCGCGAAGATCGCGATCCAGGCGAGCGCCATCTTCGCCGCCTGCCCCATCGGGATGCGCCGCGCGAACAGCGCCCCGCCGACGAGCACCAGCGCGCCGACCGCCCAGAGCAGCGAGACCGCGAGATCGCCGGGTTGGTCCATCACAGCGTCACCTCGAGTCCGTCGTATCCGGGCTCGACATGCGGCGGCAGCTCGGCGCGCAGGGCGGCATAATCCATCGAATGGTCCATATGCGTCAGAATAGCGCGCCCTGGCCTGAATTGCGCGATCCATTCGAGCACTTGGCCGAGATGGGGGTGCGTCGGATGACCGCGCCGCCTGAGCGCATCGACCACCCAGACGTCCACGCCGCGCACACATTCGGCTGCTTGCGACGGAAGATTCGTAAAATCAGTCGTATAGGCGAGAGTCTTACCACCGTGCTCGAAGCGGAGCGCCGCCGTGGTGATCGAGCCGTGGGGCATGTCCGCCGACTGGACGGTGACGCCGCCGAACTGCGCACGATCGGGCAGCGGATGTCCGGTCGCATAGGCGGGATAGGGCGGGAGCCCCTTGAACGAGAAGGAGAAACGCTGCTTGAGCTCGCTCAAGGTGCGCGGCCGCGCGTGGCACGGGATCGGGCCGCCGAGCTTGAAATAGAGCTGCCTGAGCTCGTCGATGCCGTGGCAATGATCGGCGTGCTCGTGCGTCCAGATGACATGATCGATCCGCGCTACATCGGCGTCGAGCAGCTGCTGGCGCAGGTCGGGCCCGGTGTCGACGAGGATGCGCATGTCGTCCGATTCGAGCAGGATCGACGCGCGCGTGCGCCGATTGCGCGGCTCGGCGGGGTCGCACGCGCCCCAGTCGTTGCCGATGCGCGGCACGCCCGACGAGGTGCCACAGCCGAGGATGCGCAGCTTCATGGCGTCGCCTTGGCGAACAGCGCGTGGAAATTGCGCGTCGTCGCGGAGGCGAGTGCTTCGACCGGCTCGCCGCGCAAATCGGCGAGGAAATGCGCGGTGTCGACGACGAAGGCGGGCTCGCAGGTCTTTCCCCGGTTGGGGACGGGGGCCAGGAACGGCGCGTCGGTCTCGATCAGAAGCCGGTCGGCGGGAAGCGCGGCGGCGGTCGCCTGGAGGTCCTTCGCGTTCCTAAAGGTGACGATCCCCGAGATCGAGACATAGAGGCCGAGGCTGAGCGCCTTGTCGGCGAAATCCTGGCTCGCGGTGAAGCAGTGGATCACGCCGCCGAAATCGCCCTTCCCCATCTCCTCTTCGAGAATGCCCGCCGTGTCCTCCTCGGCGTCGCGCGTGTGGACGATCAGCGGCAGCCCGGTCTCGCGCGCGGCGGCGATATGCGCGCGGAAGCTCGCGCGCTGCGCCGCGCGGTCCGAATGGTCGTAATAATAGTCGAGCCCACTCTCGCCTATCGCGATCACGCGCGGATGCGCGGCCTTGGCGACAAGCTTCGCGGTGTCGACATCGGGATGCGCGTCGGCCTCGTGCGGGTGGACGCCGACAGAGGCCCAGACGTCGGGCTCGCGCTCGGCGGTGGCGATGATCGCGTCCCATTCGCGCTCGCGTGTCGAGATGTTGAGCATCGTCGAGACGCCGCGCGCGCGGGCGTTGGCGAGCACCTCGTCCTGGCGCTCGGCGAGGCCCTCGTAATTGAGGTGGCAGTGGCTGTCGACGAACATGAGGCCTGGCAGATAGGAGCTCAGGACGCCGGCGTCACCTCCAGCCGCGGGAACACGCCCTGCGGCGCGGGCAGCGCGATGTCCGCTTCGAGCGTGCGATCGAGCGCCGCGAAATCGCGCGCGTCGGCAGGCTGGGCAAGCTGGTCGAGCAGCCTGTCGGCCGACCCCGGGATCACCCAGCGCGCGAGAATCGCGAGGCGGCGCACCGCCTCGGCGGTGTGGTGGAGGATCGTGTCGGCGCGCGCCGGATCGGTCTTGCGCACGGTCCAGGGCTGTTGCTCGGAGATGTAGAGATTGGCCTCGGCAACGCCGCGCCACACCGCCTCGATCGCGCGGTGGAGGGCAAGCTGCTCCATGTACGCGGCGACCTCATCCGGGATCGCGGCGAGCATCACGGCGAGCGCAGTATCGGCGTCGAGCGCGAGCCCCGGCGCGGGCGCCCTCCCCTCGCAGTTCTTGGCGATCATCGAGAGCGTGCGCTGCGCGAGATTGCCGAGATCGTTGGCGAGATCGGCGTTGGCGCGGGTGACGATCGCCTCGTCGCTGAAGCCGCCGTCCTGGCCGAAGCTGACCTCGCGGAGCAGGAAATAGCGCAGCGCGTCGACGCCGTAGCGCCGGGCGAGATCGAGCGGATCGACGACGTTGCCGGTCGATTTGGACATTTTCTCGCCGCGGTTGAGGACGAAGCCGTGGCCGAACACCTGCTTGGGCAGCGCGATCCCCGCGCTCATCAGGAAGGCGGGCCAGTAGACCGTGTGGAAGCGGACGATGTCCTTGCCGATGATGTGGACGTCGGCGGGCCAGTATTTATCCCATTGCGCGCCGCCGCCGGGATAGCCAACGCCGGTGATATAGTTGGTCAGCGCGTCGATCCAGACGTACATGACATGGCCGGGGCTGCCGGGAACGGGCACGCCCCAGTCGAAGCTCGTGCGCGACACCGAAAGGTCGGAAAGCCCGCCCGAGACGAAGCTGACGACCTCGTTGCGGCGGCTCTCGGGGCGGATGAAATCGGGGTCCGCGTCGTAGTGCGCGAGCAGCCGCTCCTGATAGGCAGAGAGGCGGAAGAACCAGCTCTCCTCGGCGGTCCACTCGACCGGCGTGCCCTGCGGCGAAAGCCGCGTTCCCCCCTCCCCCTCGATCAGCTCGGCGTCGTCGTAGTAGGCTTCGTCGCGGATCGAATACCAACCTTCGTAGCGGCCGAGATAGAGATCGCCATTTGCCGCCATCCCCTCCCAGATCGCAGTGCTGGCGGCATGGTTGTCTTGGTCGGTCGTGCGGATGAACCGATCATAGGAAATATCAAGAACATTTGCCATCTCACGAAAATACGACGACATTTCGTCTGCCATCTCGCGCGGCGTCTTGCCGGCGTCGCGCGCCGCCTGCGCCATCTTGAGGCCGTGCTCGTCGGTGCCCGTGAGGAAGAAGACGTCGCGGCCCGCGAGCCGGTGATAGCGCGCGATTGCGTCGGTCGCGATCGCCTCATAGGCGTGGCCGATGTGGGGGCGGCCGTTGGGGTAGCTGATCGCGGTGGTGATGTAGAAGGGCTCGGGCATGCGCGAGCCTTAGCTTTCTTCGTCGTTCCCGCGAAAGCGGGAATCCAGCTTTCTTGATCGCGGAAGGAAGAAGAAGCTGGATTCCCGCGTTCGCGGGAATGACGGGCTTCGGATCAACCTCGCTCCGCCAGCGCGGCGAGCTTGCCCGCGAGTTCGAACACAGTCGCGTGCGGATCGAGCGAGAGGCGCACCGCACTTCCCGCGAGATCGCGCGACTCCTCCCAGCGCGCAATCGCGTCAGCAAGTGGACGCCCCCCGAGCAGGCGCGCGTGCGCAGCGATCGCTCTGGGCGCGCGCTCCAGGAACAGCTCGTAGCGCGGTTGCGCCGAGGGGGCGGCGAGCTTGGCGGCGAGCGCGCTTCGCCGCGCGTTGGTCGCGTCACCGGCGGCGATCAGTTCGGCCATCGCCGCGTCGAGCTCGGCGACGCCGAGGCCGGCGTAGTGGAG
>JACMKH010000318.1 GCA_014380205.1 Sphingomonadaceae bacterium | reverse complement strand
CGCGCGATGCAAGACGTGCCGTTCGACCGCCGGCTGCGCCGCCTGCGCCGCGACCGCGCCTTCGCGGGCTTCGCGCGCCACGGTTTCATCGAGGCGCGGATCGCCGCCGAGCTGATCGAGCGGCTCGCTATCGTGCACCGGAGCTTCAGCCGTGCCCTGATCGTCGGATACGCGGGCGACGAGCTCCCGCGCGCGCTAATCGAGCGCGGCATCGCGCCGCTGCTCGTCGATCCGGGCTTTCGCTTCGCGCGGGCGGGTCATGGCATCCAATGCGACGAGGACCGCCTTCCCTTCCGCGACGCGAGCCTCGACCTCGTCCTCGCGGTGGGCACGCTCGACACGGTCAACGACCTCCCGGGCGCGCTGAGCTTGATCCGCCGCGCGCTGCGCCCCGACGGGCTTTTCCTCGCGGGTCTCCTGGGCGCGGGCAGCTTGCCCACGTTGCGCCGCGCAATGCTCGACGCCGACATGCTCGAAGGCGCTGCCGCGCCGCGCATCCATCCTCAGATCGATGTTCGCTCGGCCGGGGACCTGCTCCACCGCGCGGGCTTCGCGCTGCCCGTCGCCGACGGCGAATCGCTCGACGTCCGCTACGCCTCGCTCGCCGATCTCGTCGCCGATCTGCGCGGCGGGTCGAACGGCGGGCTGCTCCGCGCGCCGCAGCTGACGCGCGCGCAATATACGGCGGCAATAGCGTCGTTCGAATCGGCGGCGCGCGAAGGTAAAACGAGCGAACGCTTCGAGCTCATCTATCTCACCGCCTGGGCGCCCGGCGCGACCTAGACGAGCGCCTCGAGCGCGCCGATCAGCGGCTTGTCGGCGGGGGGCATCGCGAGCGTGTGGAGGTCGGCGGGACGCAGCCAGCGCAGCCCGTCCGAGTCGAGGGGCCGCGGATCGCCGCGCCATTCGCGCAGAACATAAAGCAGCAGGATCATATGGGCATCCGCGACTCGCGCGCTCGCGAACGCAGCGGGCGCGAGCCGCGTCTCCTCGGCCTCGATCCCCAGCTCCTCGGCGAGCTCACGGACTAGCGCGCCCTCGGGCGTCTCGCCCGGCTCGCACTTACCCCCGGGAAACTCCCACAGGCCCGGCATCGACCGGTGCCCCGCGCGCTGTTGGACGAGCACGCGCCCCTTGGCGTCGACCAGCGCGGCCGCCACGACGAGCATTTTGCCGGCCAGGAATTCACCGTGTTTCGTCGCCGACATTTTACCGGTTGTTAAGGGGCGCATGCGAGAGGTCAAACCGGGTAATTGGAACGCAGGGTGGTGACATGGGCAGGATACTCCGCAGGTGCGTCCGCGACACGCGCGGCGCGACGGCCATCGAATACGGGCTGATCATCTCGCTCGTCGTGCTCGCGATGATGGTGGCGCTGGTCGCTGTCGCCGACGGCACGATCGGCATGTGGACCAATGTAACCGACTCCGCCGAGGCCGTCTGGTGAAAGCCGACCATGCACAAAAAAATCGCGTTGCGTTTAAGCCTTTCGAAACTTCTCCCCCATAAATCCCGAAGCTGCCGCATCGGTGCAGCCGAGGGGGCAGGGTAAACGGAAACGACTGCTTTGGAACCAGAGGAGACCAGGAAATGACTTTCTTCCGCAAGATGCTCAAGGACAGCAAGGGCGCCACCGCCATCGAATATGGCCTGATCGCCGCTCTCATCGCCGTCGCCGCGATCGCCGCGATGACCACGCTGGGCACCGGCCTGAGCAACACCTTCACGAACGTGTCCGACGAGCTCTAAGCTCTCGCGCACGCGACAGAACGCGGACGGGCGGCGAAGCAATTCGCCGCCCGTTTTCGTTTGTTCACATCCCCATGCGCAGGAACTTGTCGCGCCGTTCGCGTTTGAGCGCGGCCGGGTCGAGCCCCGCCAGCGCGTCGAGCTCCCCGGCGACCGCCAGGCCAAGCGTCTCGACCGCGACCGAGGGGTTGCGGTGGGCGCCGCCGACGGGCTCGGGCACGACGCGATCGATCACGCCGAGCCGTGCGAGCTCCGCCGCGGTAATCCCCATCGCCGCCGCCGCCTCGCTCGCCTTCTCGGCGGTGCGCCACAGGATCGAGGCGCAGCCCTCGGGCGAGATCACCGAATAGATCGCATGCTCGAACATCAGCACGCGGTTGGCGGCCGAGAGCGCGACTGCGCCGCCCGATCCGCCCTCGCCGACGATCGCCGCGACCAGCGGCACGCCGAGGCCGAGACAGCATTCGGTCGAACGCGCGATCGCCTCGGCCTGCGCGCGCTCCTCGGCCTGGATGCCGGGGAAGGCGCCGGCGGTGTCGACGAGCGTCACTACCGGGAGCCCGAAGCGGTCGGCCATTTCCATCAGCCGGATCGCCTTGCGGTAGCCCTCGGGCTTGGCCATGCCGAAATTATGGTGGAGGCGGCTCGCGGTGTCGTCGCCCTTCTCGTGCCCGATCACCATGACCCGCCGCCCGTCGATGCGCCCTAGCCCGCCGATGATCGCCTGGTCGTCGGCGAAGGCGCGGTCGCCCGCGAGCGGCGTGAAGTCCTCGACGAAGCCCGCGATATAGTCCTTGAAATGCGGTCGCTCGGGGTGGCGCGCGACCTGGGTCTTCTGCCACGGCGTGAGCCTGGCGTAGGTGTCGGTGAGCAGCTTGTCGGACTTGGCCTGGAGCTGCTCGATCTGCGTGTCGATGTCGACCGCGCCGTCCTCGGCGGTCTCGCGCAGCGCCGCGATGCGCGATTCGAGATCGGCGATCGGCTTTTCGAAATCGAGGAATTGCTGCATGCGCGCGACCGGTTAGGACCGGTGCCTGGGTTCGTCAACGAGCGGGTGGCGCGCGTTGACCAGCTCGACGAGCCGCGCGCTGTCGACATGCGTGTAGATCTGCGTGGTGGCGATGTCGGCGTGGCCGAGCAGCGTCTGGAGCGTGCGGAGGTCGGCGCCGCCCTCGAGCAGATGCGTCGCGAAGGCGTGGCGCAGCACGTGCGGGCTGATCCGCTCGGGCGGGATTCCGGCGTCGGCGGCGAGCGCGCGGATTAGCTGGTAAAGCCTGACACGGCTCAAATGCTTCTTTTGCGAAGGGAACAGCCAGGGCGATTCGGCGGGGACATGCGCGCGCCAGTCGTTGACCGCCTGGTGCGCGCGGTCGGAGATCGGGACAAGCCGCTCGCGCCCGCCCTTGCCCGCGAGAATCACGAAGGGCTGGCCCTCGCGGATCGCCGCGCGTGGCAGCGAGACGAGCTCGCTCGCGCGCATCCCCGATCCGTAGAGCAGCTCGACCAATGCGGCGAGGCGCAGCGCGAGCGGCTTGCCCTCCTCGACGCGCCGCTCGAGCGCGGCGAACAGTCGCTCGATGTCGGCGTGGCTCAATGTCCTCGGCAGCGGCCGCGCGCCGCCGGGAGAT
>JACMKH010000041.1 GCA_014380205.1 Sphingomonadaceae bacterium | reverse complement strand
CGCACCGCCTTCGACGAAGGCGAGTGGCCGCGCCTGTCGCCCGAGCAGCGCGGAGCGGCGCTCCGGCGGCTCCACGCAGCGCTCGAGCCGCGAGTGACGGAGCTCGCCAACGCCTGGATCGACGGGATCGGCGCGCTTTCGCATGTCGCGCCGATGGTGATCGGCGGCGGGATGGCCACGCTCAGCTATTACGCTGACCTCGCCAAGGACTTCCCCTTCGTTCGGCCGCAGCCTCCGGCGGACGGGATCGGCGAGGCGATGGTTGTGCGCGAGCCGGTGGGAGTGGCTGTCGCGATCGCGCCCTGGAACAACCCGTTCGGGATCATGATCAGCAAGGTCGCGGGAGCCCTGCTCGCTGGCTGCACGGTGATCATGAAGCCCGCTCCCGAGACGCCGCTCGAGGCCTATATAATCGCCGAAGCCGCCGAGGACGCCGGCATTCCTCCCGGCGTCATCAACCTCGTACCCGCCGGGCGTGAGGCGGCCGACCACCTCGTGCGCAACCCCGGCGTCGACAAGGTGAGCCTCACCGGCTCGACAGCTGCGGGCAAGCAGGTGGCGCAGGTCTGCGGCGAACGGCTCGCGCGCTACACGCTCGAGCTCGGCGGCAAGTCCGCGGCGGTGGTGATGGCGGACGCCGACCTCGAGGCGGCCGCGAAAGTCCTCACCCAGACGATCATCATGTCGGCGGGACAGGTATGCGCGACGTTGAGCCGGGTGATTGTCGCGCGCGACGCTCATGACCGGCTCGTCGAGCTGATCCGCGCCGAGATGGCGAAGGTCCGCATCGGCGATCCCTTCGACGCGGACGTCCATCTGGGCCCGCTCGCGCTGGAGCGGCAGCGTGCCCGAGTGGAGGAGTATATTCGAATCGGTCAGGCCGAGGGCGCGACGCTCGCTTTCGGCGGCGGCCGGCCCAGCCACCTTCCGCGCGGCTGGTATGTCGAGCCGACACTGTTCACCAATGTCACCTGCTCGATGCGCATCGCCCGCGAGGAGATTTTCGGCCCCGTCCTGTCGGTGCTGTCGTTCAACGACGAAGAGGATGCGATCCGCATCGCCAACGACAGCGAATTTGGGTTGTTCGGCGCGGTATTCACCGCGGATCGGGACGCCGCCTACCGGATCGCGCGGGAGATGCGCACCGGCACCGTCTGCCACAACGCCTTCCGTTTCGATCCGAACCTCCCGTTCGGCGGCTTCAAGCAGTCCGGAATCGGCCGCGAGGGCGGTGTCGAGGGAGTCCTCTCGTATACCGAAGTGAAGTCGATTCTGCTCGATGGTCCGGGGAAATCAGCATGAAGCTCATCGTGACCGGCGCGTCCGGCAATTTCGGGCGCGCCACCGCCGAATGCCTTCTGGAGCGTGTGCCGGCGGATGCGCTCATCCTGGTCACGCGCGACCCGCGCAAGCTGGCCGACTTTGCGCAGCGCGGGTGCGATGTGCGTCGTGGCGACTATGGCGAGCCCGACTCGCTGGCGACGGCCTTCGCGGGCGGAACGAAGATGCTGCTGATGAGCGCGAGCAAGGTCGGGAGCCGGATTCCTCAGCACCAGCGCGCGATTGACGCCGCGGTGGCCGCGGGCGTCAAGCACATCGTCTATACCAGCTATGTCGGTCTGGACGGCCCCAACCCCTCGCTTGCCGTCTCCGATCATCGCGGCACTGAAGAGCTGCTCCGCCAATCGGGTGCGCATTGGACGATCCTGCGCAACAGCCAGTATATCGACGCGGTAATCGAGGCGCAGGCGCCGCACGCGCTACGCGCGGGTCGCTGGATCGCTTCGGCGGGCGACGGCAAGATCGCGCAAGTCTCGCGCGACGACTGCGTGGCGGCTGCGGTCGCCGTGCTCGCGGAGGCGGGGCACGAGGATCAGGTCTACAACATCACCGGGCCCGAGCTGCTTTCCTTCCGCGAGATCGCAGCCATCATCGCGGAAGTCTCCGGCCGCCCGATCGAGTATGTCGTGGTCGATGATGAGGGCATGTACGCCTTTTTCGACAGCCTCGGCATTCCGCGCGAGGCGGTGCCCGATCAGGTCGTCAACGCGATCCCTTGGTCATCCGATGACATGGTATCGGTCGAGGCCGCGGTTCGGGAAGGGTATCTTGCGGTTCTCACTGACGACGTCGAGCGCCTGACAGGCCGCAAGCCGAAGTCTATTCGCGAGATGGCCGAAGAGCGACGCTCGGAACTCGCCGCCGCTTAGGAAGGTGGGTGGCTTGCCCGCAGGAGAGCCGCTCAACGCGAAAGGGAGCATGATGATAAGAGGTGCGCCGGCATGGCGGCTGGGATAACGACTGTCAGGGACGAGACGTTCAGGCTCCTGCGCTCGCTGGATGTCCGCACGATCTTCGGCAACCCAGGGTCGACGGAACTCCCCATGTTCCGCGATTTTCCTGGCGACTTCCGCTATGTCCTGGGCCTTCAGGAATCGGTCGTGGTGGCGATGGCGGATGGTTACGCCCAGGCCACGCGGAACGCGGCGCTGGTGAACCTGCACTCGGCGGCCGGCGTCGGCCATTCGCTCGGCAACCTGTTCACCGCCTTCAAAAACCAGACGCCGCTCGTGGTGACGGCGGGGCAACAAGCACGGCCGATTCTGCCCTACGACCCGTTCCTGTTCGCGGAGCGGGCGACCGAATTTCCTCGTCCGTATGTCAAATGGGCTGTCGAGCCGGCGCGCGCGCAGGACGTGCCGGCCGCGATCGCCCGTGCCTACCACATCGCGATGGAGCCACCGTGCGGGCCGACCTTCGTCTCGATCCCGGTCGACGATTGGGATCATGACTGTGCGCCGATCGAGCTGCGCCGGGTAACGGCGCGCAATCCGGGCGACCCCGATGGCTTGCACGCCATCGCGGACGCGCTGGCGGAGGCGAGAGCTCCAGCAATCGTGGTCGGCGCGGGCGTGGCGCGCGACCAGGCCTGGCGCCAGGTCGTCGCCCTCGCCGAGCGGCACCAGGCCGCCGTCTGGGCAGCGCCGCATTCGGCGCGGTCCGGCTTTCCGGAAGATCATCGGCTGTTCCAAGGCTTCCTCGACCCGTTCCGCGAAGCGGCCGTCGCGAAGCTTGAGGAACATGATCTGATCCTCGCGCTCGGCGGGCCGCTGTCAGTCTATCATGCCGAAGGGGAGGGGCCGCACGTGCCCGACGGCGCGCGCGTGTTCCTGATCGGCGACAACAGCGCGGTGGCGAGCTGGGCGCCCGTCGGCGACGCGGTGGTCGCCCATGTGGCGCTGGCGGTCGATGCGCTG
>JACMKH010000317.1 GCA_014380205.1 Sphingomonadaceae bacterium | reverse complement strand
GCCCCCTCGCGCTCGGCCCATTCGGCGCGCCCCAGCGTGTCGAGCAGCGCGTTGGCCGCGTCGAGCAACAGGCAGGCCGCGTCCTCCTCGCTCTCGGGAACCGCCAGGCCCAGCGCGCGCGCCAGCCCCGCCGGGGTCGGCACCATGAAGCGCGCGGGATGGACGAAGGCGAACAGCTCGAGCAGGTCAAGCCCCGAAAGGTCGGGGTAGCCGAGCCTCTGCCCGACCATCGGCGCGTTGAGCAAGATCATCGGCGTCTCGGCCGCGCGCGCGATCGCCTCGCCCCGCCCCGCGCCGCGGATCTCGCCGTCGGGGCTGGCTATCCAGATGCCGCCGTGCGTGGCATGGAGCGCGGGATGCGGCAGGGTCACGCGCACATCCTTCGCCCAGCCGGAACGAAAGCGCAACATGAGCGAGCTTCGCGACGCCGCGATGAAGTCCAAGGCCTGGCCCTACGAGGAAGCGCGCAAGATCCTCAAGCGCTGGCCCGAGGGCAAGCCGGGCGGCGAGGCGGTCGTGCTCCAGACCGGCTATGGCCCCTCGGGGCTGCCCCATCTCGGCACCTTTCAGGAGGTCGCGCGGACGCAGTTCGTCCGCCACGCGCTCGCCGAGCTCGCCGATTGGCCCTCGCGGCTGATCGCCTTTTCGGACGACATGGACGGGATGCGCAAGGTGCCGCCCAACATGCCGCACCCCGAGATGCTCCACCAGCATATCGACCAGCCGCTGTGCCGCGTCCCCGATCCCTATGGCTGCCACGACAGCTACGCCGCCCACAACAACGCGCTGCTCCGCGAATTCCTCGATCGCTACGAGTTCGACTACGAGTTCGTCGCCTCGAGCGAATGCTACGCTTTGGGCCGCTTCGACGAACAGCTGTGCAATGTGCTCGCCCATTGGGACGCGATTATGGGCGTGATGCTCCCCACTTTGGGCGAGGAGCGGCGCGCGACCTATTCGCCCGTGCTGCCGATCTCGCCGGCGAGCGGCAAGGTGCTCCAGGTCCCGGTCGAGGTCATTGACGCCGACGCCGGCCTCGTGCGCTTCGACGATCCCGACGCGGGGCCAATCGAGCAGTCGATCCTCTCGGGCGGCGCCAAGCTTCAGTGGAAGGTCGACTGGGCGATGCGCTGGGCCGCGCTCGGCGTCGATTACGAAATGTCGGGCAAGGACCTGATCGATTCGGTCACGCAAAGCTCGAAGATCGCGCGCATCCTCGGCGCGCGCCCGCCCGAGGGCTTCCACTACGAAATGTTCCTCGACGAAGAGGGGCAGAAAATCTCCAAGTCCAAGGGCAACGGCCTCACCATCGACGAATGGCTAGCCTATGCGCCGCGCGAGAGCCTCGCCTTCTACATCTACCGCGATCCGCGCGCGGCCAAGCAGCTCTCCTTCGCGATCATCCCCAAGGCGGTCGACGAATATCACCAGTTCCTCGCGGCCTGGCCGGGGCAGGCGATCGACAAGCGGCTGGGCAACCCCGTCCACCACGTCCACGCGGGCGATCCGCCGCGCGTCGATATGCCGCTCAGCTTCGCGCTGCTCCTCAACCTCGTCGCGGTCGCCTCGACCGACGACAAGGATCTGCTCTGGGCCTTCGTCAAACGCTACGCCCCCGACGCCGCGCCGGAGACGCATCCCGAGCTCGGCGCGCTGATCGATTTCGCGCTCGCCTATTTCCGCGATTTCATCGCCGACGCGCTCTACCGCCGCGCCCCGGGCGCGCGAGGCCGCCGCGCTACGCGATCTCGATGCCGCGCTCGCCGCGATGCCCGAGGACGCCGGTGAAGACACGATCCAGCACGCGGTCTTCGAGGTCGGCAAGGCGCACGGCTTCGACCCCCTCCGCGACTGGTTCCGCGCGCTCTACGAGACGCTGCTCGGCGCGAGCCAGGGCCCGCGCATGGGCAGCTTCACCGCGCTCTACGGGATCGCGAACGTGCGCAAGCTGATCGGCGAGGCGCTCGCGAAATCGAAATCCTAGCCTCGCCGCGTCAGACCTCGGCGAGCGCACGCGCAAGATCGTCACGAATCGCCTGGAGGCGATCGACGAGATCGGCTGGGAGCGCCGAGACGACGGCGGGCCGCGCTTCGGTGGTGGGACTTGCCTCGCCCGCCGCGCCCTCGCCCTTCTTGCGCTCGAGCAGCTTCTGTACGCCCTTGATCGTATAGCCCTCGTCGTTGACCAGCTGGTGGATGCGGCGGACCAGCGCGACGTCGTCGGGGCGGTAGTAGCGGCGGTTGCCCGCGCGCTGCATCGGCCTGAGCTGGGGGAAGCGCGTTTCCCAATAACGCAGGATATGGTGCGCGACGCCGAGCTCCTCGGAGATTTCGCCGATCGTGCGGAACGCGTCCTCGCTCTTGTCCATCGGGTCGGTTCCGCGCGCTTGCTAGCCGGCCTTGACGATCTTCTCGCGCATCAGCTGGCTCGCGCGGAAGGTGAGCACGCGGCGCGGCGCGATCGGCACCTCGACCCCGGTCTTGGGATTGCGCCCGATGCGCTGGCCCTTGTCGCGCAGGATGAAGCTGCCGAAGCCCGAAATCTTGACGTTCTGCCCGTCGGCGAGCGCCCCGCACATACAGCGCAACATAGTCTCGACGAGCCCCGCCGACTCGCCGCGCGAAAGCCCAATCTCATTGTGCACCATGTCGGCCAGATCGGCCCTGGTGAGCGTGCCCGCTTCGCTCATGCGACTCCCCTCTCTTTAGCCTCGCCGCTGTTTAGCGCAGCTTGCGGGCGTTCGCAACGCGCGCGCGCAACATTGAGGTAGACCATGATTCACGTTTCAGATCGATCCGATCTGAAACGATCATGGTCTAGAATCGCACGACCGACGCGCCCCAGGTGAAGCCGCCGCCCATCGCCTCGAGCACGACGATATCGCCGCGCGCGATCCGGCCGTCGCGGACCGCGACGTCGAGCGCGAGCGGCACCGAGGCGGCCGAGGTGTTGGCGTGCTCGTCGACCGTGATCACGATCTTGTCGGGCGAAAGGCCGAGCTTGCGCGCGGTCGCGTCGAGGATACGGCGGTTGGCCTGGTGCGGGACGACCCAGTCGACCTCCTCGAACGACAGTCCCGCCGCGTCGAGCGCCTCGCCCATCACTGCGGCGAGGTTGACGACAGCGTGGCGGAACACCTCCTTGCCCCTCATGCGCAGCTTGCCGACGGTGCCCGTGGTCGAGGGGCCGCCGTCGACATAGAGCAGCTGGTTGTGGCGCCCGTCGGCGTGGAGCCGGGAGGCAAGCACGCCGCGCTCGCCCTCCTCGGCGCGGAGCACGACTGCGCCCGCGCCGTCGCCGAACAGCACGCAGGTGCCGCGATCCTCCCAGTCGAGGATGCGGCTGAAGGTTTCGGACCCAATCACCAGCGCGCAGCGCGCAGCGCCGCCGCGCAGCATGTTGTCGGCGACGGTGATCGCGTAGAGGAAGCCCGAGCACACCGCCTGGACGTCGAACGCGATGCAGTCGGGAATGCCGAGCGCGGTCTGGACGATCGTCGCCGAGGCCGGAAAAGTCTGGTCGGGGGTCGAGGTCGCGAGCACGATGAGGTCGATCTCGCTCGCGTCTATTCCCGCCGAGGCGAGCGCGGCGCGCGCCGCGCCTGCCGCCAAGGTCGCGGTGGTCTCGCCCTCGCCCGCGAGGTGGCGGAAGCGGATGCCGGTGCGCTCGACGATCCATTCGTCCGAAGTGTCGACGGTCTCGGCGAGCTCGGCGTTGGAGACGCGCCGCGCGGGGAGCGCCGAGCCCGTCCCCGCGATGACCGAGCGCAGGCTCATTCGGCGGCGTCCTCGACGATCGCGGGATCGGCGCGGAAATTGTCGAGATCGTCGGCGATCCGACGGATCATGTCGGCGCGGATCATCTTGGCGGCGACTCCGATCGCGTTGGCGACGCCGTTCGCGTCGGCGCCGCCATGGCTCTTCACGACCAGCCCCGAGAGGCCGAGGAAGACCCCGCCATTATGGTTGTTGGGATCGAGCGTCTTGCGCAGCAGCATGGCTGCGGGGCGCGAGAGCATGAACCCCGCCTTGGAGCGCCACGAGCTGGTGAAGGCGTTGCGGATGAGATCGGCGATGAAGCGCGCGGTGCCCTCGATCGATTTGAGCGCGATGTTCCCCGAGAAGCCGTCGGTCACCACGACATCGACATGGCCGCGCGACATGCGATCGGCCTCGATGAAGCCGACGAACTCGAGCGGAAGCGCCTCGGCGTCGCGCAGCCGTTGCGCGGCGTCGCGCACCTCGCCCGTCCCCTTCATGTCCTCCGAGCCGATGTTGAGCAGCGCGACGCGCGGGCGCGCGATGTCCTGCACGGTGCGCGCATAGGCCGCGCCCATCACCGCGAACTGGACGAGATTGCCCGCGTCGCACTCGGTATTGGCGCCGAGATCGAGCATCACGACATCGGTCTCGGCGAGCGTGGGGAGGAGTGCGGCGATCGCGGGGCGGTCGATCCCAGGCATGGTCCTGAGCGCGAGCTTGGCGATCGCCATCAGCGCGCCGGTGTTGCCCGCCGAGAGCGCCGCCTGCGCCTCGCCCGCCTTCACCGCCGCGATCGCGAGCCCCATCGAGCTGTCCTTCGAGCGGCGGATCGCCTGGCTCGGTTTGTCGTCCGACGCGATCACGCCGGCGGTGTGGACGATGTCGACCGCGTCGGCGAGCGCCTTGTGCCGCGCGAGCTCGGGGGCAATCGCGGCCTCGTCGCCGAAGAAGGTGAAATGGAGCTCGGGATAGCGCCGCCGCGAGATCGCCGCGCCCGCGAGCATCACCGCTGGCCCGACATCGCCGCCCATCGCGTCGATTGCGATCCGCGGCGAAGCTGTCACCCTGTTGCCTCCCTTCAGAGCCTGATCGTTTGAGGTGGAAGCGCTTTGCGCCTCTACCGAAAGCGTGAATCAGGCTCTCATCTATAGCCCCGTTCAGGCCTCGATCGAGAGAATCTCGCGATTGTTATAGTGGCCGCAGGCGACGCACATATTGTGCGGGCGCTTGAGCTCGCCGCAGTTCGGGCACTCCTGATACGCCGCGACCTTGAGCGAATCGTGCGCGCGGCGCATGCCGCGGCGCGAGGGCGAGACTTTTCTCTTGGGGACGGCCATGACGCGCGCCTTCTTCCTTGATCTTGCAAAAAATAGCTCGCTACCGGCATAGGGGCGAAACCGGCGGCCTTCAAGGCCACCGGCCTGTTTCGAAGCCGGGAGCGAAGCGAAGCGCGCGCCTATAGCGCGTTTCGCGCCGGTTGCAAGCATGGCGGGCGCGTCAGCACGGCGCCCTCCCAATGGAGAATGGCATGACCGGCCTCGAGCTCGAGATTACCCTGACCATCGCGGCCGCCGCCGCGCTGCTCAACATCTGGATCGCGCAGCGCGTCGGGCGCGCGCGCGGCATCGCCAAGGTGTCGGTGGGCGACGGCGGGCACGAGCTGCTCACGCGCCGCATGCGCGCGCACGCCAATTACGTCGAATACACGCCCTTCTTCCTGATCCTGCTCGCGCTGATCGAGCTCGCGCGCGGCCCGGTGATCTGGCTGTGGGCGGTGTCGATCGTCTACGTCCTCGGCCGCATCCTCCACGTCTTCGGCATGGACGGCGCCCATCGGCTGCGGATGATCGGGACGATCACGACGATGGCGGTGCTGCTCGCCCTCGCGATCTGGGCGATCCTGATCGCCTATCTCGACGTCGGCTTCGCCGGCGCGCCCGCGCCCGCGCTTCCCGAAGCCTGAGCCTGCCCGATGCCCCTTCCCTACCGCCCCGGCGACCCCGTCCCCAAGTTCCGCCTGCCCGCGCTGTCGGGCAATCCGCAATTCTCGTTCGACACGGTCGCGGGCCGCTACATCCTGATGCTGTTCTTCGGCAGCGCGGCGCAGCCCGCGACGGCGGAGGCGCTCGCGCTGGTCGAGCGCGAGGCGGCGGTGTTCGACGACGTCAAGGCGTGCTTCTTCGGCGTCACCGCCGACCCTACCGACGAGGCCGAGGGGCGGATCGCGCAGGTCATCCCCGGGCGGCGCTTCTTCCTCGATTATCAGGGCGGCGTCAGCAAGGGCTATGGCGCGGTCGACGAGGAGGGCCGCTACCGCCCCTATTGGCTGCTGCTCGACATCGACATGCGCGTGCTCGGCGCGGCCGAGCTCGACCGGGGCGCGGCGCTGATCGACCTCCTCAGGCGCCTCCCCCCGCCCGGCGAGATCGACCGCTTCGCGCCCGTGATCGTCATCCCCAACGTGTTCGAGCGCGACGTCTGCCGCAACCTCGTCGAGCTATACGACGCCAACGGCGGTGAGGATTCGGGGTTCATGCGCGAGGTCGACGGCAAGACCGTCGGGCTGATCGATCACAGCCACAAGAAGCGCTCGGACTGGGTGATCGACGACGACGCGCTGCGCGCCGACCTGCGCCGCCGGATCGAGCGCCGCCTGGTCCCCGAGATCCGCAAGGCCTTCCAGTTCCCCGTCAGCCGGATGGAGCGCTATATCGTCGCGCGCTACGACGGCGACACCGGCGGCTATTTCCGCCCGCACCGCGACAACACCACCTCGGGCACCGCCCACCGTCGCTTCGCTTGCACGATCAACCTCAACGCCGAGGAATATGACGGCGGCGACTTGCGCTTTCCCGAATATGGCAAACGCACCTATCGCGCGCCGACCGGCGGCGCGGTGGTCTTCTCCTGCTCGCTGCTCCACGAGGCCTGCCCGGTGACGCGCGGCGCGCGCTACGCCTTCCTGCCCTTCCTCTACGACGAGGCGGCGGCCGAGGTGCGCGAGGCGAACAATCCGAACCTCGGCGAGGGGCTCGGCGAATACAAGAAGGGCTGAGTCGCCCCGACGGCCCCTCCATTAACCAAAACCCTTAATCCCATGCCCCGATCCGGGACAGTTCACCGCGCATTTCCGCCGCCTGGCGCGCTGGCGGCGGTTAGCCGACAGTGTTAAGCAGGCGTGAAGACGCGTCCGCCCCGGCGAGTCGCGCCTGTCCTTGGCTGGAAGGGGAAGAGATGCGAACGCTGTTGCTTGCGGGCCTTGCGGGCTCGATCGCGATGCTGCCGATGACGGCGGCGGGGGCACAGAACGAGGCGGGAGCCTCCTCCTCGGGAGCCGGAGCGGCGATCGCCACCGGCGCGCAGCGGATGAGCCGCGGCGGCGGCGCGACCGGCGTGCGCTGGAGCGGAGAT
>JACMKH010000316.1 GCA_014380205.1 Sphingomonadaceae bacterium | reverse complement strand
GGAGTCGGCACCAAGCTCAAGCTCGCCATCGATTCCGGACGCCACGACGGCGTCGGCATCGACCTCGTCGCCATGTGCGCCAACGATTTGATCGTGCAGGGGGCGGAGCCGCTCTTCTTCCTCGATTACTATGCCAGCGGAAAGCTGGTCCCGGAAGTCGCCGAGGCGGTCATCGCCAGCATTGCCGAGGGCTGCCGCCAGTCAGGCTGCGCGCTGATCGGCGGCGAGACCGCCGAAATGCCGGGGATGTATGCCAAGGGCGATTACGACCTGGCCGGCTTCTGCGTCGGCGCGGTCGAGCGCGGCCAGGCGCTGACCGGCGGCGCGGTCGGCGCGGGCGACGTCATTCTGGGGCTCGCCAGCTCGGGCGCGCATTCGAACGGCTTCTCGCTGATCCGCAAGCTCGCCGCCGACAAGCGCTGGAAGCTCGACCGCCCCGCCCCCTTCGACCACCACCGGCTGCTGATCGACGCGCTGATCGAGCCCACGCGCATCTATGTCCGCTCGCTGCTTCCCGAGGTGCGTCAAGGCCGGATCAAGGCGCTCGCGCACATCACCGGCGGCGGGCTGCTCGAGAACATCCCGCGCGTGATGCCGCAGGGCCTCCACGCCCGTATCAACGCCGACGCCTGGCCCGAGCCGCCGCTGATGGCCTTCCTCCAGGCCGAGGGCAGTATCGCGCCCGGCGAGATGGCGCGCGTCTTCAACTGCGGCGTCGGCATGGCGCTGATCGTCGACGACGGCGACGCCGACAAGGTGTCCGAGGCGCTGCTGGACGGCGGCGAGCACGTCTTCGCGATCGGCACGGTCGAGCACGGCGAGAAGGGCTGCACGGTGCGCGGATCGGCCGATGCCTGGGGCGCGATGGTGGACTGGAGCGCGACCCACCATGGCTGAGCGCGCCAAGGTCGCCGTCCTCATTTCGGGCCGCGGATCGAACATGGCGGCGCTGCTCTACGCCTCGCGCCTCCCCGACTGCCCTTTCGAGATCGCGCTCGTCGCCTCGAACGATCCCGACGCTCCGGGCCTCGCCCTCGCCGAGGCAGAAGGCGTCCCCATCTTCGCGCTCAACCATAAAGGCGTGCCGCGCGCCCAGTTCGAAGCGATCCTCGACCGCGAAATCCGCGCGGCCGGCGCCAATTACGTTGCGCTCGCCGGCTATATGCGCCTGCTCTCGCCCGAATTCGTCGCCAGATGGCAGGGCCGCATCCTCAACATCCATCCCTCGCTGCTTCCCAAATACAGGGGCCTCGATCCGCACGACCAGACGCTCGCGGCGGGCGATACGGTCGCGGGCTGCACCGTCCACATCGTCACCGACGACCTCGACGATGGCCCGATCCTGGGCCGGATCGAGGTTGCCGTGCTCCCCAGCGACACGCGCGAGACGCTGTCGGCGCGCACGCTGATCGCCGAGCACCAGCTCTACGCGCGCTGCCTCGCCGATTTCGTCTCGCGCGAGGCGAGCCCCGAATGGATTCTCGACCAGATTCGCCAACGCGCGCTCGCGCTTCCGGAGGCCGAGGAGAAGAGCTCGCACGGCAGCCCCGGCTTCCGCGTCAAGGGCGGCAAGTTCTTCGCCTATTTCAGCTACGACCACCACCACGACGGCGTCACCGGCCTGATCGTCAAGACCAGCGGCGTCGAGGAGCAGGCGATGCTGATCGACGCCGAGCCCGACCTCTACTACCGCCCCGCCTATCTCGGCCCCTCGGGCTGGATCGGCATCCGCGTCGACCAGGGCGAGATCGACTGGGAGCATATCGGGCGCTGGCTAAGGAAGAGCTGGAGCGAGGTCGCCCCGCGCAAGCTCCAGGCGCTCGCGGAGTTTCTGGGTTAGCGCCTACATCGCGTGGTGCCGCGCTATCTCCTCCTCGCTCAGGCGCAGGAACCGCGCCGCGTTATTGTAGAGAATGTCGCGCTTCTGCGACTCGGAAAGGAACTCCGCTTCCTCGATTGTCCGGATCGCGGGCTCGATCACGCCGGGCCAGATCATCTGATCCGATCCGAACATGATCCGGTCGCCATAGCCGGCGTCGATGAGTTCGCGCAGGAATGCGTAGAAAGCGGGCCTTGGTTCGGTGTAGACGATACCGCCGATTTCCACGTAGACCTGCGGATAGGAGAACATCAGCGCGCGCATCTCTTCGGCGAAGGGATAGCCCGCGTGCATCACATAGAGCCTGAGCCTCGGACGGCGCGCCAGCACCTCCTCGAGCACGAGCGGATTGCCGAGCACGACGCGATAGCCGCCGCCCGAATAGGGCTGGCCCGGCTCGCCCGGTCCGAGATGGATCGCGACCGGAATGTCGAGCTCCTCGGCGAGCGCCCAATAGGGCTCCATACGCGGATCGTCGGCCCGCACGCCCTCATATTGCGCCATGATCTCGCCGAGCACCTGGAGCCGATCTTGCGCATGGAGCGCGCGCAGCTCCTCGACCGTCCGGGCCGCGACGTGGCGCTGGCCGGGCGTCCCGGGAAGCCGGAAGTCGAGCCCTTGGATGATCCGCTTGGGCGCGGCCGCCATCCATACCGCCATCAGCGCGGGCTCGCCGCTCACCATGCCGAAGATGTTGCGCCGCTCCATGATCGCGATCGTGCCGCGCATCACCTCTTCGTCGGTCGAAGCGGCGAAGATCGGATCCGCGCAGGGCGGGTCCAGATTGAACTCCAGCGCTTCGCCCGCCGGGCGCGCCAGATCGGAGCGTGGCATGATGGGAAAGGGCGTGCACATCGGCGGCGGATTCTCGCCGGCATAGCCGGCCTCGCGCGCGTGCAGATGCATGTCGATGATCGGCGCGCGCTGAGCCGCGGCGGGCGCGGCGAGCAGTGCTGTTACAACCATGATCAACACCAGACGCACCGCGCGAACCCCGGCTAGCCGACGATCTCCCCCGGCTCGAAGAAGAAGGCGATCTCGGTCGCCGCGTTCTCCTCGCTGTCGGATCCGTGGACGCTGTTGGCTTCGATCGACTGGGCGAAGCGCTTGCGGATCGTGCCTTCGGCGGCGTCGGCGGGGTTGGTCGCGCCCATCACCTCGCGGTTCCTCGCGACTGCGTCCTCGCCTTCGAGCACCTGGACGACGACCGGGCCCGAGATCATGAAGCTCACCAGATCGCCGAAGAAGGGCCGCTCACGGTGCACCGCATAGAAGGCCTCGGCCTGCTCGCGCGTCATCCGGATGCGCTTCGAGGCGACCACGCGCAGCCCCGCCTCCTCGAGCGCCTGGGTGACCGCGCCGGTAAGGTTGCGCGCGGTGGCGTCGGGCTTGATGATCGAGAAGGTGCGTGTCACGGCCATGGCGTGCGGGTCTCCGGCTGTGTTAGGATGGGATGCGCCGCTTAGTCCGCGCGGCGATGAGGCGCAAGGGAGCCATAGGATGAGGCTGGTCCCGATCGCCGCGCTGGCGCTGCTCGCCACCGCCGCGCTCCCCGCCCATGCCGAAAGCCTGCCGCCGCGCGACGAATGCGCGAGCCTGCCCGGCTTCGCCGCGTTCCGCGCGCGACTCGACGATGCCGTCTTCCGTCGCGACGTCGAGGCGCTGCTCGCGCTCACCGACCCCAACATCGCGCTCGATTTCGGGGGCGGCGCGGGTCACGCGCAGATGCGCGAGGATTGGCGGCTCGGCGAGGGCTCCCAATCGCCGATCTGGGGCGAGCTCGGGACAATGCTGCGCCTCGGCTGTGCGGGCAACGCCGACGGCGCGGCGATGCCGCACATGTTCAACCGCTTTCCCGAACGCTACGACCCCTTCGCCTCGGCGCTGACGATCGGCATACGCATCGCGCTGCGCGCGGGGCCGAGCTTCGACGCGCGCGTGCTCGCCCGGCTCGACTTTGAGACGCTGGCGCTCACCGGAACCGATCCCGAGGCCGAATGGCAGCCCGTGCGGATGGACGACGGCCGCGCCGGCTTCGTCCACCGCGACCTGCTCCGCCGTCCGATCGATTACCGCCTGATCTTCGACCGCGTGAACGGCCAATGGCGCATCGGTGCGTTGATCGCGGGGGACTGAGCGCGACGCCTGGAAGGTCACACAAGGGTCACACTGTGGAGCATGTCTTCCAATGCCCGTCCGCGCGCGGCGGAGCGGCGTCCCCGCTAAGTTGAGTAAGTTGAGAACTGCCATCGGGTCTCTCAACCTCGCGATCAGGAAGCGCGGAAGCAGACAATGAAGACGCCCTGTGTGGCGGGAAACAGCTATGCGACAGGGCCGTTCAGGCGGAACAGCGGACGTGGCGATGGCGTGCGTCATCGATGAGCATGGATCACGCGAACTCCTATTTGTCAAGAACAAATATGGAACATCACACGTCCGGATGGGGTGAGGGTGTGGACGGCACTCGCTCGCCCGACGTTGTGCGGAACGCATCCGAAGGGTCGCGCTCAAGCGGAAGCTCTGGCCGGGCGGACGCGCTACGCCACGGATTTACATACGGCGACGGTTTCGGCGAACCTCATGATCGCGGCCTCGAACCCCTCGGCCTGCTGCGCGAAGCCGACGCGCATATGGCTGGGATGACCGAAGCAATCGCCCGGCGCGACGAGCACGCCGGCATCGGCGAGCGCCTCGCAGAAGCGCCGGCTGTCCCTCCCGTCGCTGAACCAGGGGAACGATGTCGTTCCCCCGCGCGGGCGCGACCAAGACAGCACGCCTTCCGATCGCATGATCATCGCGTCGAGCCGATCGAGATTGCCCCCCGCCACCATGCGGAGGCGATCGAGGAGGGCATCCGCATGGCGAAGCGCATGCGCCGCGAGTCGTTCGAGCAGCGGCGAGCCGCTGATTGTGAAATAGCTGCGCGCGTCGATGATCCTCCCCCTCCGCGCGGCATCGCGGTCGATGATCCATCCCGTGCGCAGGCCGGGCAGCGACAGCGCCTTCGACATGTCGCTGATCACGATAACGTTCTCGACGCCGGCCGCCGACGGCAGCGGCGCGCCGAAATAGAGCGGATGATAGACCTCGTCGACAACCAGCGGCGCGCCGCGCGCGGCAAGCGCGTCGGCGAGCCCGGCGAGCTCGCCGGCCTCCATCACCGATCCCGTTGGATTGTGCGGCGTGTTGACGATCGCCATCGCCGTGTCCGCATCGGCCGCATTCAACACGGTCTCGCGCCGTTGCGTGAAGCCCGCCTCGCGCGCGAGCGGATATTGCCGGACGCCCCATCGCCACGCGCGCGCCATCGCGGCATAGGCCGGATAGCCGGGATCGGGAATGACGAGATTGGCGGCGTGCCGCTGTTCGAGACAGAGCAGGATCGACAGCGCTTCCGAGGCACCCGTAGTCATCACCACCCAGTCGGGATCGACCGCGTGAAGGGCGGCGACGGCCTCGCGCAACGCCCGGTCGCCTGCGGGCGGAGCGTAGCTCAGCACCGTACGGGCGATATCGAGCGGCGCGCCGCCAAGCTCCGTCAGCTCGTCCACCGACCAGCGCGGCCCCGTGCTCGACGCGAGATTGAAGGCGATGGGCGGCGTCGCGAAATCATATTTCGAGAGCCAATGATCGAGCAGGAACGGAGGAAGATCCATCATCAACCGATCGTTCGCGGAGTCGCGGCGCACGTGACCATGCACGAAAGCAGCCCCCGCTCCAACACATGCAGCCCGCGCCCCATCGAACGAGGCGAAGGATCGGGTGGAACTGCCCACCGAGGCGCGCCCGCTCAATCTTCGCGGGAACGCCAGCCGACATCGACGAGCCATTGCGCATATTCGCGCCGCCGCTTGGCGCGATCGGCGGGGAGCGGCGGGCGGCCCATCTCGGCGCGCTGGCGCCGCGCCGC
>JACMKH010000315.1 GCA_014380205.1 Sphingomonadaceae bacterium | reverse complement strand
GCGCATCCGGCCGATCGTGACCGGCTTGCCCATCAGCGCGCGCGCGGCGGTGCCGCCGAGCGCGACGGTGAGCGCGGGGCGGACGATGTCGCGCTCCTGCTCCCACCACCAGCGGCACGCCTCGATATGCGGCGTCTCGGGGGTCTGGTGGAGCCGGCGCTTGCCGCGCTGGACAAAGCGGAAATGCTTGACCGCGTTCGTCACATAGGTCTTGGCGCGATCAATCCCCGCCTCGCCGAGCGCGCGGTCGAAGAGCTGGCCGGCGGGCCCGACGAAGGGTCGCCCAGCCAGATCCTCCTGATCGCCCGGAACCTCGCCCATGAAGAAGATGCGCGCGTCGGCCGGCCCCTCGCCGAACACGGTCTGGGTCGCGTCCCTGTACAGCGGGCAGCGCGTGCATCCCGCCGCCTCCTCGGCGAGCGCGGCGAGCGCCGCCGCGCTGTTCGATCCGATCTCGCGCCTGTCGCGCGCCATCTCGATCATCCCGGTTTCGCGCGCCCGCGCGCTCGCGAGCAGCTCTCCCACCAACGCGGTCTCGGGCATGTTTTTCCAATATTTCTTGGGCATCTCGGCGGTCATCGCTTTGACCTTGACGCGCGCGGGGTTGAAGATCGCGGCGTAATAGGTCTTCCACGTCTCCTCGAGCGGATCGCCCGAGGGCGCGTCGGCGCGCGTGGCGCCGGGGGTGAAGCTCAGCGCCTCGCCGTTCCAGTGCGCGCAAAGCTCGGGGGTGAGGATCGACCAGAGCATGTTGGCGAAGCGGCGCACGAAGAATTCGGCGTTGCGGCGGACGATGTGATGCTCGGGCTCGAACCAGGCGATGTAGCGCGGCCCCTCGGGGCTTTCGACTGCGCGGAAGCGGACGAAGGCGCGCATCTTGTGGATGTCGCGGCGCACCGATTTGGCCATCTCGTCGAGTCTGCGGACGAGCGGATGCGCGCGGTCTTCCAGGAGCTTCGGCTGGGTGCGGAGCTCGACGAGCAAGGCATAGAGCAGCGCGAAACGCTCGCGATCGGCGTGACAGACGACCGTCTCGGCGAGCTGCGGGAAAGCGCGAGGCACCGAGAATTGCGCGCCTTCCGGCGCGGAAGGCATCTGGTTCGCCTCGGCCTCGCCCGCGAACAGATCGGGCGCGGCGTCGCCGACCTGCCAGACGACATCGACCGGGTGGACGCCCGCAATCGCGAGAGCGCGCGCCGCGTCGCGCCAACCCTCGAAATCCTCGTCATGCGCGAGCGCGATGCGATACATGGCGTGCGTCTAGCGGCAATGGTCCGGCGAGTCAGGCGGCGAAGAGCTCGAGCTGCTCGCGCCTGGGCGCAACGAGCGATCGCAGGTCGCCGCGATCGGTCAGCGCGACGGGCCGCCAACCCTCGGCGGCGATGAACGGGCGGACCTTGGCGATCGAGCTCGTCAGCCGCGCGACATCCTCAAGCCTGAGCCTCCGCCAGCGGCGCGAGGCGAGGATGGCCTTGACCGCTTTGGTCCCCAATCCGGGCACGCGCAGCAGCGCCTCTCGCGGAGCGCGGTTGACGTCGACGGGGAAGCTCTCGCGAAACTTGAGCGCCCAAGCGAGCTTAGGGTCGATGTCGAGCGGGAGCATGCCGGTCGCGGCGTCCGCCGCCGCTACCACCTCTTCCACGCCGAAGCCGTAGAAGCGCATCAGCCAGTCGGACTGGTAAAGCCGGTGCTCGCGCATCAGCGGCGGGCGCTTGAGCGGCAGGATTGCGCTTGCGTCGGGGATCGGGCTGAATGCCGAATAATAGACGCGGCGGAGGCCGAAGCGGTCATAGAGCCCGCTCGCGCCCCGCACGATGTCGCCGTCGGTCGCGGCATCGGCGCCGACGATCATCTGCGTCGACTGGCCCGCGGGCGCGAAGCGCGGCGCATGGCGGTAGCGCATTCGCGCATCCTTTGTGTCGACAATCGCCGTTTTGACACCCGCCATCGCGCCTTCGATCCGCGCGCCGTCCTTCTCGGGCGCGAGCCGCTTGAGCCCCCGCCGCGTCGGCAGCTCGACGTTGATCGAGACGCGGTCGGCGTGGAGCCCCGCCTGGTGGACCAGCCCAGGATCGGCGTCCGGGATCGTTTTGAGATGGATATAGCCGCGGAAATCATGGTCCTTGCGCAGGCTGCGCGCGACCTCGACGATCTGCTCCATCGTGTAGTTCGACGAGCTGATGATGCCCGAGGATAAGAACAGTCCCTCGATATAGTTGCGCCGATAGAAGGCGAGCGTGAGCTGGACGACCTCCTCGGCGGTGAAGCGCGCGCGGCGAATGTTCGAGCTCTTGCGGTTGATGCAATAATGACAGTCGAAGATGCAGCTGTTGGTGAGCAGGATCTTGAGCAGCGAGATGCAGCGGCCGTCGGGCGCATAGGCGTGGCAGATGCCCATGCCCTCGGTCGAGCCGATCCCCTTGCCGCCGAGGCTGCTCCGCTTGGCCGTCCCCGATGATGAGCACGACGCGTCATATTTCGCCGCGTCGGCGAGAATTTCGAGCTTTTGTCTGGTGTCGAGCTGCGCCATGCGTTCGATATATGTTCTCAATGCCTTGCCGTCCACCACATTGATTGGTTCATGCTCGACAATGCGATAGACGCGCCCGCGAAGGAGCGTGGGGATGGAAGATGCTGTCGAGGGCCCCGCGCCGGCGGCGCAACGGCTCGATCCGCGCTACAAGACCGTGCTGCGCTGGCGCGCGGCGATCGCGGGGCTCGTGCTGACCGCGCTCGCGACGGGGGCCGAGCTGATCCTGGCGACCGCGATCGACTGGCGCCCCGGTCCCGCGATGCTCGCCGTCGCGCTCCTCGCTCTGGCCGCCGTGATCGTCATGCCCGGTCGCCGCTATCGGCGCTGGAGCTACGCGCACCGCGACGAGGCGCTCGAGATCGCGCATGGCGTGCTGGTCAGGGTCGAGACCTCGGTTCCGTTCGGGCGCGTTCAACATATCGATATCGCACGCGGGCCGATCGAGCGGATGTGCGGCGTCGCGACGCTCGCGCTCCATACCGCGGGGACGCACAACAGCGTGGTCCATCTCCCCGGCCTCGCGGTCGATGACGCCGAGGCGATGCGCGCCGAGATCCGCGAGCATATTCGGCGCGAGCAGCCGTGAGCGACGGCGCGGTCGCCGACCGCAAGCTTCATCCCGCCGCGCTGCTGCTGACCTTCGTCCGCCGGCTGCCCGAGTTCGTGCTCGGCATTCCCGCGGTAGCCTATTTCGGGGGAGGGGTAAGCATGGGCACGGCGATCGCGCTCGCCGCGCTCGGCTTCGCACTGTCGATGGCTTACGCCTGGCTGGTCTGGTCGCGCTTCAGCTATGGCGCGGGCGCGAGCGAATTCGTCATCGAAAGCGGCCTGTTCGCCCGCAACCGCCGCGCCATCCCCTATGAGCGCGTCAGCGACGTCAACATCACCCGGCCGTTGCTCGCGCGCCTCCTCGGCGTCGCCGTGATCGCGATCGAGACGGGCGCGGGCGGCAAGGACGAGGGCAAGCTCGAATGCGTGAGCCTCGACGAGGCCGCGCGACTGCGCGACCTGATCCGGCTGCGCAAGGCGGGCGCGGCGCCCGATCGCGCGGATGCGGCCGGGCCCGCGGCCGAGCCCCTGATCTTCGCGATGAGCATCGGGCGCGTGCTGCTCGCGGGGCTGTTCGGCTTCTCGCTGGTGTTCCTCGCGGTGCTCGGCGGCATCGTCGAAAATGTCACCAACTGGCTGCCGCTCGGCGAGCTCGACCCCGAACGCTATCTCGACGGACGCCAGGCGAAGCTGGCGGGCGCGGTGGCGCTGGCGTGGACGCTGACCGCCGCCGCGCTGCTGATCCTCGTCGGGATGGTCTCGGGCGTGGTCCGCGCGATCGTGCGGGATTTCGGCTTCCGGCTGACGCGCGCCGCCGCGG
>JACMKH010000314.1 GCA_014380205.1 Sphingomonadaceae bacterium | reverse complement strand
GGGCGGGGGAGGGGGACTTCGCGGCGGGGGATCGCGGGTTCGTCATCCTCCATCGCTGCGGGGCGGATTTCCATTTCCTGCTCGTCTCGGTGTGGCGCGGGGCGAACGAATGCTGGGAGGCGGTGTGGCACCATCAGGGCGACATGGTGGGGTTCGCGCGCTTCGATCCGGCCTATCCGGCGGGCGGCGGCGCGGCGATGACGCCGCGGCCGACCTTCTGCGTCTGGGAACTCGCGATCGTCGCGCACGAGGCGCGCGCATGGACGCGCCTGCTGGCCTCGCCGCGCGGCGAAGAGGACATCGTGCGGTGGCGTGACGACTTGCTCGAGGGCGAGGTGCTATAGGCCGAGCTCGTCCGCGAATTCGGCGAGCACATCCTCGTAGAGCCGCTTTTTGAACGGCACGATCATCGCGGGCAGCTCGGCGGGGTCTGCCCATTTCCAGGCGCGGAATTCCTGGTGGGGGGTGGCGATGTCGATATCGGCGTCCTCGCCGGTGAAGCGCATCAGGAACCAGATCTGGTCCTGCCCGCGCCACCGGCCCTTCCAGATCTTGCCGATGAGGTCGTCGGGAAGGTCGTAGCGGAGCATGCGGCCCGCACGCGCGACGATCTCGAGATGCGCGGGGGCGATGCCGGTCTCCTCGCCGAGCTCGCGGAACGCGGCGGCCTCGGCATCCTCGCCCTCGTCGATCCCGCCCTGGGGCATCTGCCACGCCTCGAGCGTCGAATCTATCCGCTGGCCGACCAACACCTTGCCCTCGCGGTTGAGCAGCATGACACCGACGCACGGCCGGTAGGGCAGGTCCGCCTTCGCCGTCACGCGAGTTCGACGGCGTCGGTCGCGATTCCCGCGTCCTGCGCGGCCGCGCTGATTCCCGAGGTCGCGCCCGCCGCCTGCGCCATCACGCGATTGGCCTCGGCCTCGACCACCATCGCCTTGAGCGCCGCGAGGCAGCCCGCGACATCGCCCTGCGACGAGGGGATGATCTTCCTGAGGTTGATCAGCCCGTGGATGTTGCCCGCCGCCTCGCGATAGATGGTGGGGACGCCCGCGCGGATGAGCTCGGCGGCATAGGCGCGGCCCTGGTCGCGCAGCGGATCGAGCCCGGCGGTGAACACGAGCGTCGGGGGGGTCCCCGCATGGTCGGCGAACAGCGGGTTCAAGCGCCAGCTCTCCTGGTCGCCGCCATAATGGTCGACGAACCACTTCATCGAGCGCGCGTCGAGCAGGAAGCCCTCGCCGAAGTCGGCGCCCGAGCCGTATTCGCCGCGCCCGTCGACCGCCGGATAGATCGGCCATTGCGCGGCGACGGGGACCTGGGCGGGCTCGTCGCGCAGCGCGAGCGTGGTGATCACGCAGAGATTGCCCCCCGCGCTGTCGCCGGCGAGGACGAGGCTGGTGACCTTGCGCCCCAGCGCCTCGGGGCTGGTCGCGACCCAGCGCGCGGCGGCTTCGCAATCGTCGGGCGCCGCGGGCCAGGGCGCCTCGGGCGCGAGCCGGTAGTCGACCGAGATCACGGGCATGTCGAGGGTGCGCGCGATCTCGGCGCAGACTGGTTCGTGCGTGTCGAGATCGCCGAGCACGAAGCCGCCGCCGTGGTAGAACACCATCGCCGGGCCGGGCTCGCGGCTGTCGCGCGCGTCGTAGAGTCGCGCGGGAATGTCGCCGGCGGGGCCGGGGATCGCGATGTCGCGGCGGACCGCGATATCGCCGGTGGGAAGCTCGGCGAGCACCGTCATCATCTTCATCAGCTGGCGGGCGGCGGGCGGATCGAGCTCATAGGTGCGCGGGCCGGGCTGGGCGGCGAGGAAGTCGACGAAGGCCTGGACATCGGGGCGGACATAGTGCGGATGGGTCATCGGGCGGGCTCTCCTCGGGTTCGGGCACCGCCTAGCAACGGCGCGTCGCGCGGGCCAGCCCCCTTGCGAATCCACGCAAACTGTCCACATGAAGGGTCAAGTTTTTCTTGATTGTCGTGCGTTGGAAGCGTGAATAGCGCCCCACGCACAAAGGCACCGGTTTCGCAGGACGATTTGATGGCGACCGCGCACAGCATCGAGGACGGTGGCCGCGCCCGCGTGCCGCACGAGCAGGGCGCCGTCGTGGTCCGCTTCGCCGGGGACAGCGGCGACGGAATGCAACTGACGGGCGGGCAGTTCACCCTCTCGACCGCGCTCGCGGGCAACGATCTCGCGACCTTCCCCGATTTTCCGGCCGAGATCCGCGCGCCGCAGGGGACGCTGTTCGGCGTCTCGGCGTTCCAGATCAATTTCGGATCGACCTCGATCGAGACCGCGGGCGACGAGCCCGAGGTGCTGATCGCGATGAATCCGGCGGCGCTCAAGACCAATGTCGACGCGCTAACGCCCGGCGGACTGATCATCGCCGACGCGGGCGAGTTCGGCGCGCGCAACCTCGCCAAGGCGGGCTACGCCGCCGATCCGCTCGAGGACGGCAGCCTCGCCAGGTGGCAGCTTTTGTCGATCGACATTTCGGCGCTGACGATCGAGGCGGTCAAGCCGTTCGGGCTGGGCAACAAGGAAGCGCTGCGCTGCAAGAACATGTGGACGCTGGGGCTGGCGCTCTGGATGTTCGATCGGCCGCGCGACCCGATCACCGACTGGCTCAAGGCCAAGTTCGCCGCCAAACCCGAGCTCGCCGAGGCCAATATCGCCGCGCTCAACGCGGGCCACGCCTATGGCGAGACCGCCGAGATCGGCTACGCCTTCCGCCAGCGCCACATCGATCCCGCGCCGACCGCGCCGGGGCTCTACCGCACGATCACGGGGGCCGAGGCGATCTCGCTCGGGCTGGTCGCGGGGGCGCGGCTCGCGGGGCTGCCGATGTTCTTCGGTGGCTATCCGATCACTCCCGCGAGCGCGATCCTCCATCACCTCGCGCGGCTCAAGGAGTTCGAGGTCACCACCTTCCAGGCCGAGGACGAGATCGCGGCGATCTGCGCGGCGATCGGCGCGAGCTATGCGGGCTCGCTCGGCGTGACGTCATCCTCGGGGCCCGGAATCGCCTTGAAGGGCGAGGCGATGGGGCTCGCGATCATGACCGAGCTGCCGCTGATCATCGTCAACTCGCAGCGCGGCGGGCCTTCGACCGGGCTGCCGACCAAGACCGAGCAGTCCGACCTTTACCAAGCGGTCTACGGCCGCAACGGCGACGCGCCGCTCCCCGTGATCGCCGTGCGCTCGCCCGCCGACGCGTTCGATTGCGCGATCGAGGCGGTGCGCATCGCGACCCAGTTCATGACGCCAGTGATCATCCTCACCGACGGCTACATCGCCAACGCCGCCGAGCCGTGGCGCGTGCCCGATCATGAGGTTTACCAGGCGTTTCCAGTCGATTTCTTTGACGAGTCCCCGCGTGAGGGCGAAAAGTTCAACCCCTATCGCCGCGACGCCAAGCTCGCGCGTCCTTGGGTCAGGCCGGGGACGCCGGGGCTCACCCACCGGATCGGTGGCATCGAGAAATCGTCCGACAGCGGCAACATCGACTACAGCGCGTCGAACCACCAGCGGATGACCGACATCCGCGCGCGCAAGGTGCTCAACGTTGCCGACACCATTCCCGGCCAGGACATCGCGCTCGGCGAGCCGGGCGAGAAGCTCGCGGTGGTCGGCTGGGGCTCGACCTTCGGCCCGATCCATCAGGGGGTGCTTCGCGCGCGCGACGAGGGCAAGAGCGTCGCCCACATCCACATCCGCTACATCTGGCCGATGCCGAAGAATCTCGGCGACTTATTGAAGACTTACGACCGAATCCTCGTGCCGGAACTGAATACCGGACAGCTCAAGACGCTGCTCCGCGACCAGTTCCTCGTCGACGCGCGCCCGCTCAACAAGGTCTCCGGCCACCCCTTCCGAATCGCCGAGATCGAGGCAGCGATCGAGGCTTCGTTGGGCTGAACTTTGCGTGTACTTTGACAGCTGACAGGCGGTTTTCATGAACGACATGACCCCCATTCCCACCACCATCAAGGACTGGGAAACCGACCAGGAAGTGCGCTGGTGCCCGGGCTGCGGCGACTACGCGGTGCTCAAGGCCGTCCAGCGGACGATGCCCGAGCTCGGCGTTCGCCCCGAGAACACGGTGTTCGTCTCCGGCATCGGCTGCTCGTCGCGTTTCCCCTATTATATGGAGACCTACGGCTTCCACACGATCCATGGCCGCGCGCCCGCCTTCGCGACCGGGATCAAGCTCGCCAATCCCGAGCTCGACGTGTGGATCATCACCGGCGACGGCGACGCGCTGTCGATCGGCGGGAACCACACGATGCACGTGCTGCGCCGCAATCTCGATTGCCAGATTCTGCTGTTCAACAACGAGATCTACGGGCTTACCAAAGGCCAATATTCGCCGACCTCGCGGATGGGGACGCGCTCGCCCTCGACCCCGTTCGGCTCGGTCGACAGCCCGGTGAGCCCCTGCGCCTATGCGCTCGGCGCGGGCGCGCGCTTCGTCGCGCGCGGGATCGACGTCCACAAGAAGCTGCCCGAGGTGCTCAAGGCCGCGCACCGCCACAAGGGCGCGAGCTTCGTCGAGATTTTCCAGAACTGCATAGTCTACAACGACGAGGTGTTCGGTGCCTTCACCGAGAAGAAGGCGGCCGCCGACAACCAGATCTGGCTCGAGGCGGGCGAGCCGATGCTGTTCGCGGGCGGCGCCAAGGGCATCATTCTCGACAAGGAGCGGCTACGGCTCGACGTGGTCGATGTGACAGACGGCGACTGGCGGGGCGCGGGCGTGATCGTCCACGAGCCCGCCAACCGCGCGGTCGCGCACATGCTCGTCGAGATGCCGCTCGGTGCCTTCCCGATGGCGCTCGGCGTGCTGTACGACGATCCGCACCCGACCTTCGACGAGGTCGTCCGCATGCAGAACGCGCAGGCGGCGAAGGGCAAGAGCGCGGACTTGCAGGCGCTGATCGCCAAGGGGCAGACCTGGCAGGTCGAGAAGGAGCCGCGGGCGGAGTAGTAGCGCGCCGGCGCTTAGGTTGTCGGTTCCGTGGCCGGTGTGGGCTGCTCGATCTTGTGCTCGCGCTGCAGCCTCGCCGCAAGCAGCGACATCAGCAGCGCCCAGACCGCGCCGACGCTCCAGCCCGCGACGACGTCGCTCGGCCAGTGGACGCCCAGATAGACGCGCGAGCAGCCGATGGTCAGCGTGAGCAGCGCGGCGACGCTCATCAGATAGGCGCGCGCGGCGCGGCTTTGCTGCGAGCGGGCGAGCAGCGCGCCGAGCGTCAGATAGACCACCGCCGAGTTCATCGCATGGCCGCTGGGGAAGCTCAGCGAGGTTTCGTGGACGAGATGCTCGACGATATCGGGACGCGCGCGGCCGAACAGCGCCTTGAGCGTGGTCCCGAAGATCGCGCCGAACGAAACCCCGAGCGCGACGAGCAGCGCCAGCCGGGCGCGGCGCGCGATCAGCAGGAAGGCGGCGACGATAATCGTGATGACCGTGAGCACGGTCGTGCCGCCGAGCGCGGTGATGTCGGTCATCGCGCTGTTGAGCCAGCGCGGCCCGCGCGGCGTTGCGAGATCGGTCGAGGTTCTGAGCGCGGTGATGATCGGACGATCGAAGCCCGCGGTTCCGCCTTGCGCGACGACGCTTGCCAGAATCGCGAAGCCGAGGATCGCGAGGATGGCGAGGAAGATCGCGATCAGCCTCGTATCGAAGGGCAGGCGCCGCCCCGGCGCGGGATTCAGATCGGGCTCGTCCATCGCGGGCGCTGGTTGCACTAACAAACCGGCTGCTGCAATGATCGCCCCCGACAAGGGGGGGCCATGAACGCGAGCCGATCATCGCGAGGCGAGCATCTGGTCAACGCCGATCGCGGCTTCGCGCGCGGCGAAGGGTGGCTGTCGCGGCTGGTCGCGCCCGGCTTTCGGCGCGTGCTCGACCAGATCGACCGGGGGCTGGGCGAGGGCCGGCTCGAGGTTGTGCTGCCGAGCGGCAAGCAGCGCGTGCTCGGCGGCCGTGCACCGGGGCCCTCGGCGCAGGTCAGGCTCGACACCTGGCGGCCCCTCGTCCGGCTGCTCTCGGGATCGGTCGGCTGGTATCGCGCCTGGGCGCTCGGCGAATGGTCCAGCCCCGATCCGGTCGCGCTGTTCGAGCTGTTCACGCGCAACCGGGCGACCTTGGGCGAGGTCGGGCGCGCGCGGGGCGCGGCGCGCTGGCTCAACCGCAAGATGCACGCGCTGCGCCGCAACGACCGCGAGGGCGCGCGGCGCAACATCGCCGCGCATTACGACCTCGGCAATGACTTCTACGCGCCGTGGCTCGACGCGAGCATGGCCTATTCGAGCGCGGTGTTCGCCGAGCCGATCTCAGCCGCCGAGCCGATCGAGGAGGCGCAGCGGCGCAAGGTGCGGCTGCTGCTCGACCGGCTCGCATTGAAGCCCGGCGATCGGCTGCTCGAGATCGGCTGTGGCTGGGGCGGGCTGATGGAAATCGCGGCGCGCGATTACGGTGCGCGTGTCACCGGCATCACGCTTTCGACCGAACAGAAGGTCTATGCCGAGAAGCGGCTCACCGACGCGGGGCTCGCCGACCAGTGCGAGATCAGGCTGGTAGATTACCGCGACGTGACCGGTCCATTCAAGGCGGTGGCAAGCGTCGAGATGGTCGAGGCGGTCGGCGAGGAATATTGGCCCGCCTACCTCAAGTCGATCGCGCGCAATCTCGTGCCCGGCGGTCGCGCGGCGATCCAGCTGATCTCGATCGACGACGCGGTGTTCGACGGCTATGCCGCCAATGCCGATTTCATCCAGACCTACATCTTCCCGGGGGGCATGCTGATCTCCGAGACGCGCTTCGCCGCAATCGGCGAGAAGGCGGGCCTGCGCTGGGAGGATCGGCGCGGCTACGGGTTCCACTACGCCGAGACGCTGCGGCGCTGGCGCGAGCGGTTCGACGCGGCGCTCGCCGAGGGCGGGATGCCCGCCGACATCGACGCCAAATTCGCTGACCTGTGGCGCTATTACCTGATGTATTGCGAAGGCGGCTTCCGCGGCGGCGGGATCGATGTGGCGCAGGTGACGCTGATCAAGCCTTGACGCGGGCTCCCGTCTCGAAATTCCCAGTCAGAATTGCAACGATCCGCTCGGCCACCGCCTCGGGCGGCTTGAGCGCCGTCTGGTCCTCGCCAGGATAGGCGAGCCGGCGCATCGCGGTTGCGGTCGCGCCGGGGTCGAGGATCGCGGCGCGGACGGGGCTGATGTTGCGGACCTCCTCGGCGTAGCTCGCGACCAGCGTATCGAGCGCAGCCTTAGACGCGCCATAGGCTCCCCAATAGGGGCGGGGGTTGCGGCCGACGCTCGAGGTCAGCGCGATCAGGCGGCCCGCCGCGCTCTTGCGCAGCAAGGGATCGAAGGCCGCGATCAGCGCCTGCTGGGCGAGCAGGTTCAGCGTCAGGACGCTCGAAAATTCCTTGGCGTCGATCTGCGCGACGGGCGTCAGCGTGCCGAGCATCGCAGCATTGAGGATGAGGATGTCGAGCGCGTCCCAACGGTTGTCGATCGCGGCGGCGAGGCGCGCGATGCTGTCGCCATCGGCGAGATCGAGTTGGGCGATGGTGGCGCTGCCGCCGGCCGCGTGGATCGCCTCCTCGACCTGCTCGAGCCCGGCGGCGGTGCGCGCAACGAGGATGACGTGCGCGCCGGCTTTCGCGAGCGCGATGGCCGTCGCCGCGCCGATTCCCCGACTCGCGCCGGTTACGAGCGCGACGCGGCCCGCCAAGGGCTTGGCGTCATCGGTCATGCGGTCAGCGCGCGCGCTCGGCGAGGAGGCTAAGCTGGTGTACGTTGTCGAAGGCGTCCTGGTCGGTCAGCGGGGTCGGGTATTCGCCGGTGAAGCAGGCGTCGCAGCGCTGCGGGCGGATGTTGTCGCGCTTGTTCTCGCCCAGCGCGCGGTAGAGGCCGTCAATCGAGACGAAGGCGAGGCTGTCAGCCTCGATGAATTGGCGCATCCCCTCGACATCGTGTTGCGCGGCGAGCAGCTTGTCGCGCTCGGGGGTGTCGACGCCATAGAAGCAGCTGTGCGTGGTCGGCGGGCTCGCGACGCGGAAATGGACCTCGGTCGCGCCTGCCTCGCGCATCATCTCGACGATCTTGAGGCTGGTGGTGCCGCGCACGATCGAATCGTCGATGAGCACGACGCGCTTGCCCTCGATCAGCGCGCGGTTGGCGTTGTGCTTGAGCTTGACGCCGAGGTGGCGGACCTTGTCGCTCGGCTGGATGAAGGTGCGCCCGACATAGTGCGAGCGGATGATGCCGAGCTCGAATGGGATGCCCGATTCCTGCGCATAGCCGATCGCGGCGGGGGTGCCCGAATCGGGGACCGGGATGGTGATGTCGGCCGCAACCGGATTCTCGCGCGCGAGCTCGACCCCAATCTGCTTGCGCACCGTGTAGACCGAAGCGCCGTCGACCACCGAATCGGGGCGTGAGAAATAGACATGCTCGAAGATGCAGGGTCGCGGCGCGACCGGGGCGAAGGGTCGGTGCGACTGAATCCCGGTATCGTTGACGATGACCAGCTCGCCCGGATCGATCGCGCGGACGAACTCGGCGCCGACGACATCGAGCGCGACGGTTTCCGAGGCGAAGATCGTGGCGTCGCCGAGCGTCCCCATCACGAGGGGGCGGATGCCGAGCGGATCGCGGCACGCAATCATCCCCTCGGCGGTCATGCAGATTAGCGCATAGGCGCCCTCGACCTTGCGCAGCGCGTCGATGAAGCGATCGAGCAGGGTGCGGTAGCCCGAGGTCGCGAGGAGATGGATGATCGTCTCGGTGTCCGAGGTCGACTGGAAGATCGAGCCGCGCCGGACGAGGTCGCGGCGCAAGGTCATCGCGTTCGAGATGTTGCCGTTGTGCGCGATCGCGAAGCCGCCGAAGGAGAGGTCGGCGTAGAGCGGCTGGACGTTGCGCAGCCCCGATCCCCCCGTGGTCGAATAGCGGACATGGCCGCACGCGACATGGCCGGGAAGCTGGCGAATGATCTCGTCGCGGTCGAAATTGCCGGCGACATGGCCGATCGCGCGATGGTTGTGGAATTCGTGCCCGTCCCAGCTCGTGATTCCCGCCGCCTCCTGGCCGCGATGCTGGAGCGCGTGGAGCCCGAGCGCGACCACCGCCGAGGCCGTGTCGGCGCCCCAGATGCCGAAAATGCCGCACTCCTCGCGCAGCTTGTCACCATTGATATCTGGGTCGAACGGGTCGGTGGTGAGCATGGCGAATCCGGCGCGAGGGTCGGTCACGCGGGGCATATAGGGGTGCGGGACGGGTTTGTCTCGCCTTGTGGTCAAATAGCGTGGGGTGGGTGGACGTTGACCTCGTCCGTCATCCTGACGAAGGTCAGGATCCATGAGCCTCCACGCTGACGCGTCGTCGGAGCGGTGGCGCTCATGGATGCTGAAACAAGTTCAGCATGACGAGGAAGAAGCATGGCGAATGATCGCGAGAGCGGAACGACGCTCGATCCGAAATTCGACGCGAACGGCCTCATCACCGCCGTCGCGAGCGATCGCGCGACGGGCGAGCTACTCATGCTCGCGCACATGAACCGCGAGGCGCTCGACCGCACGATCGCGACGGGCGAGGCGCATTTCTGGTCGCGGAGCAGGGGCGCGCTGTGGCGGAAGGGAGAGGCCTCCGGAAACGTGCTGCGTGTCGTCGAGCTGCGAATCGATTGCGATCAGGACGCGGTGTGGCTGATCGTCGAGCCAGAGGGGCCAGCGTGTCACACCGGCGAGCGTTCGTGCTTTTATCGGAGGATCGAGAACCGGCGCCTCGCGCGCATCGCCTAAATCCCTAAAGGCAGTTCTTGACGTTTCCGTAAACGTAAATTAGCGGAGGCTCATGCCCAGCGCGCTCCATCACGCCGCGATCGACACGCCCGACGCGCATGATCGCGACAGCTATGCGATCTCCGATCTCTCGGCCGAGTTCGGCGTCACCGCGCGCGCGTTGCGCTTCTACGAGGACGAGGGGCTGATCGCGCCCGCGCGCGTCGGGACGATGCGCGTCTATTCGCAGCGCGACCGCGCGCGACTCGCCTGGATACTGCGTGGCAAGCGCGTCGGCTTCAGCCTGTCGGACATCAAAGAGATGATCGATCTCTACGACGTCGGCGACGGCCGCGCCGAGCAGCGTCGCGTGACGCGCGACAAATGCATCGAGCGGATCACGTCGCTCGAGCGCCAGCGCGAGGATATCGATTCGGCGATCAGTGAGCTGCGCTCGTTCCTCGTCGTGCTTGATCAGGCCGTCCCCTAGTCCGCACATTCCGAAGAGGAAGCACCGATGCCCCAATATACGCCCCCGGTCCGCGACAGCCGCTATGTACTCGACCATGTCGTCGGGATCGACCGCTATTCCAACCTGCCGGGGTTCGGAAGCGCCACGCCCGACATGATCGATGCGATCCTCGGCGAGGGTGGAAAATTCTGCGCCGAGGTGCTGTTTCCGCTCAATCAGTCGGGCGACCATGAGGGCTGCACGCGGCATCCCGACGGCAGCGTGACCACCCCCAGGGGGTTCAAGGACGCTTACGCCCAATTCATCGCGGGCGGTTGGACCACGCTCGCGATGCCAGAGGAGTTTGGCGGGCAGGGGCTGCCGCACGCGATCTCGACTGCGTTCGAGGAATATCTGATCAGCGCGAACATGGCCTTCGCCATGTACCAGGGCCTGACGATGGGGGCGGTCTCATCGATCCTCGTCAAGGGCTCGCGCGAGCAGCAGGAGATGTATCTGCCCAAGCTGGTCTCGGGCGAATGGGGCGGCACGATGAACCTGACCGAGCCTCAGTGCGGCACCGACCTCGGCCTCATCCGCACGCGCGCCGAGCCGCACCCCGACGGCAGCTATTCGATCACCGGCACCAAGATCTTCATCTCGGCGGGTGAGCACGACCTCACCGAGAACATCATTCACCTCGTGCTCGCCAAGACCCCCGGCGCGCCCGAGAGCTCAAAGGGCATCTCGCTGTTCATCGTCCCGAAGATTCTCGTCAACGATGACGGATCGCTGGGAGAGCGCAACGCGGTGTCGTGCGGCTCGATCGAGGAGAAGATGGGCATCCACGGCAATTCGACCTGCGTGATGAATTATGACGGGGCGACCGGGTGGTTGGTCGGCGAGGAAAACAAGGGCCTCGCCGCGATGTTCATAATGATGAACACGGCGCGGCTCGGCGTCGGCCTGCAGGGGCTCGCTGTCGGCGAGGTCGCGTTCCAGAACGCGGTGCAATATGCCAAGGACCGGCGCCAGGGCAGGTCGCTCAAGGGCGCGGCCGAGCCCGAGGAGAAGGCCGATCCGCTGTTCGTTCATCCCGACGTCCGCCGCATGCTGATGGAGTGCAAGGCGCATCTCGAGGGGGCGCGCGCGCTATGCCTGTGGGGTGCGCTCCAGGTCGATCTCGCGCATGTCGCGCCGAGTGAGGAGGAGCGGCAGATGGCCGACGACCTGATCTCGCTGCTCACGCCGGTGATCAAGGGTTACGTTACCGATCGCGGCTATGAGGTCGCGACACTCGCGCAGCAGATCTATGGCGGGCACGGCTACATCCGCGAATGGGGGATGGAGCAATATGTCCGCGATGCGCGCATCTCGATGATCTACGAGGGGACCAACGGCATCCAGGCGATGGACCTCGTCGGGCGCAAGCTCGCGCAGAACGGCGGGCGTGCGATCCAGGCGTTCCTCAAGATGATCGGCGAGGAGGTCGCCGAGCTGACCGACGATCCAGCGGTCGCGCAGGTTGCCGAGAAGCTCGAGGCGGCCAATGGCGAGCTCCGCAAGGCGACGATGTGGTTGATGCACAACGCCTTCGCCAATCTCGATCACGCGGGTGCAGGGGCCTATCCCTATCTGAGGCTGCTCGGGATAGTCGCGACGGGACTCATGTGGCTGCGCATGGCCAAGGCGAGCGCGGCGGCGATCGAGAGCGACGCCGGCGATACCGCCTTCGACGACGCCAAGCTCGTGACGGCGCGCTTCTTCGCCGAGCGGATCATGCCTGAGGCGGGGGCATTGCGGGCGGAAGTCGAGGCGGGCGCGGAGACGGTGATGGCGCTCGAGCCGGAGATGTTTGCGGCGGCGTGACCGTGTGCGGGGATCAGTAGTTGCAGAGGAAGACGCCGTTCTCTTCCTGATCGAAGGTCTGGCATTCGCGATCGAGAAAGCCGCGGATCGCCGAATAGATCTGGAACCGGTATTGATTAAGCTGCTCGGGCGTCGGATCGCGCAGCAGATCGCGGTTGTTATAGCGTGTCAGGCGGACGCGAGGCCGAATGCGGTAGGTCGTCACCACCGAATCGCCTCGTGTGCGCCTGCGCTGCGACGTTCGGACCATGACCTCTTCGTTATGGCCGCTCACGACAGGCGATACGCGAAAGCCGAACGAGGCCACGATCACGCCGTTCTCGATATAGGTGAGCAGCGACAGAGGCGCGTTTTCGAACGCGTGCTGGACCGACCTGAAGACCACGCGCTCACCCGGTCGATGCCTGACATGCAGATATTCGAACTGAGCCGCCAGCGAGGGCGACCACGGCCCCAGCGAAAGCAATATAGCGCTACAGATCAGAAGCCTGCGGAGCCTGGGCATTGTCAGCCCCCTTTTCCGTTTTGAACAGATACGCGGCGGCCGCGTTGGTGGTCGCGGCGAGCAGCGCAAGCAGCGCCGTCACGATGCTGGCGAGCTCGGTAGGCTTCATTCCGTCTCCCGAAGCGATGCCCGGCCGGTTGCTCAGCCCGAACGCGACGATGACCACCACCATGATGACGACGAAGGCATAGATCGGCCCCCGGACCATGAGGCGAATGAGCTTCATCCTCTCCTTTGAAACGCGCGCGTTCGAGGGCTCGCGATCGCCAAAGACATATTGGGTGGCAAGGCCGAGATATCCCATGAAAACCGGCACCACCAGCCGAATAATGGCATAGTGATCGGGGTCGTAGATCGGATATCCCAGCTCGGGCGCCAACAGGAAAAAAGCGAACGTCGCGATGGTGACGCCGAGGCTTGCCATGATCAGCCAGCGCCGCTCCGCATCCAGCATTGCGTAACTCCTTGAGTCGCTCCGTTTAACAAAATGCGGGGGTTGCGGCAAGGAAGGCCCGGCTTTGGCGCCCGGGGGCCTGGACGTGAGATCGAGCGTGGTCGGCATTTCGGACTCCCAGACATGTCGCTTCGCACAAAACTTCGATGTCCGGCCCGCGTCCTATCTCCCGCACGCGCCGGACGTCCACATTGCTAGCGGATGAACGACACGCCGCAGTGATGTGCGGCACAGACATTATGGACGCGCTGGTGTGTTGCGCGTATAGGTCAGCCGTCTGGTCTGGAGAGTAGCATGGCCAAGCCTCGTATCCGCCTCATCGCCGTCGGCGCGCTGATCCTAGTCGTGGCGCTCGTCGTGTTCATTAATCCGGTCGGCATCATCCGCGCGGGCCAGCCCGAGATCGTCCGCGGCGAGCCCGACGACGCCGCGCGCGGCCAGCAACTCTGCGGATCGCAGGCGACGGTCGAGGCGATCAAGCAGGTGATGTTCGAAGCCGCGATCGAGGACAGCGAGGAGTTCGCCGACGCGCTGAGCCGGCTCGAGGCCGATTCGGTCGCGCGGATTGAGGAGCCCGTGCTGATCCGCTACGATCAGGAATTGCGCCGCGCGACCTGCGAGGGGCGGATCGTGATTGAGCTGCCGCGCGGGGTCGAGAGCGCGTTCGACGACCAGCGGCGGCTCCGCGCGACGCTCGAATATGTCGCCCAGCCCGCCGCCGACGGCAGCGGCATGGTGTTCCGGCTCGATGGCGCGGACGACGCGATCGCGATGCTCGGCGAGGCCGAGCTGCGGCCGGTGCGCTTCCGGCGCGAGGAGCGCATGGCGCGGTTCGACAAGCCGACGTTCGAGGAGGCGTGGTACGAGCCCGAGCGGATCCACGACCCCTACGACAAGCCGGGCGGAGACTGGGGCTATCAGCCGCCGGTCGATTACATCCCCTACCCCGGCGACGGGCCCGATTACGGGCCGCCGTTCCACAAGGACAACGGCTTCACCTATTGAGGCTAGTTCGGCCGTTTCGTCGTCAGGGTCGGAGAGACGCTTCGACAGGCTCAGCGTGAGCGGGGGGAAGGACTTCCGCGATTCTCCAAGGGCAGATCATCCAATCTCCGCTCACCCTGAGCGTGTCGAAGGGTGTTTCGCTGACGCTTCGTCAGCTCGCCCGCGACCGCCTCGGCGAATAGCGCTCCCTTGCCCGGATCAAATTCGAGCGAGAGATCGGGCTCGACCAGCTCGAGCTCCATCAGCACGGGCGCGACCGCGTCGTCGCGAACCAGATCGACGCGCGCGTAGAGCAGATCGCCGTCGATCGCGGCGAGGATCCGGCGGGCCGCGTGGATCTCGTCGAGCGCCGGATCGTGCGGCGTGAGGATTCCGTCGTACTCGGGCTGGACGCGGAAGTCGCCGGCGCGGGGGCGTTTGCGGATCGCATGGCTGAGGTTGCCGCCGATGTGGATCAGCGAAACCTCGCCCTCGCTCTCGATCGCGGGAAGATAGGGCTGGATCATCGCCGCGCCCTCGGGTCCGCCTTCGAGCGATCCGCCTCGCGCCCAGCGGATCGTGCGCCACGCCGTCGCCGAGACGCGCGGCTTGGCGACGAGCCGGTCGACGCCGAAGCGCGCGGCGGCGTCTTCGAGCGCAGCTTCGGTCATGCGATCGACGTAGATTGTCGGGACGACGGGCGCGCCGCGCTCGGCGAGCATGCCGAGATAGGATTTGTCGGCGTTCCAGCGCAGCGCGTTTGCCGGATTGCGGAGGTCGACGCCCTCGCGCTCCCACGCGGTGACGTGATCGATCCAACGCGCGCACGCGCGATGATAGCCCCAGACGAGCAGCGGCATCACGAGCCCGTAGCCGGTGAGGTCGCCGGCCTCGGTCCAGCCGCGCGCGTCGCTCCCGATCCCCGCTCGGGCGAGCGCGGCGACAAGATGCGCGAGCGTGTCGCGCCAGAGCAGATGATAGTCCTCGTCCTCGGGATCGGGGGTGAGGAAGCAGACCGGGTTCACGGGCGCGCGATCACTCCTCGGGGAGGAAATCGGGGACCGAGAGATAGCGCTCGCCGGTGTCATAGTTGAAGCCGAGGATACGCTTGCCGTCGCCGATCTCGGCGAGCTTCTGCCTGATCGCCGCGAGCGTGGCGCCTGAGCTGATCCCGACGAGCATGCCCTCCTCGCGCGCGGCGCGGCGCGCCATCTCCTTGGCGTCCTCGGGCTCGACCTGGATCGCGCCGTCGATCGCCTGGGTGTGAAGATTGGTGGGAACGAAGCCTGCGCCGATGCCCTGGATCGGGTGAGGGCCCGGCTGGCCGCCCGAGATGACGGGCGAGAGCGTCGGCTCGACCGCGTAAGCCTTCATCTCGGGCCAGTGTCGCTTCAGCACCTCGGCGCAGCCCGTGATGTGGCCGCCAGTACCGACGCCGGTGATCAGCACGTCGATCGGCGAATCGCGGAAATCGGCCAAAATCTCTTCGGCGGTGGCGCGAATGTGGACCTCGATGTTGGCGGGGTTGTCGAACTGCTGGGGCATCCACGCGCCTTCGGTCTCGGCGACGATCTCTGTCGCGCGCTCGATAGCGCCCTTCATCCCCTGCTCGCGCGGGGTGAGATCGAAGCTCGCGCCATAGGCGAGCATCAGCCGCCGCCGCTCGATCGACATCGATTCGGGCATGACCAGCACGAGCCGGTAGCCTTTGACCGCGGCGACCATGGCGAGGCCGATCCCGGTGTTGCCCGAGGTGGGCTCGATGATGGTGCCGCCGGGGCGTAGCGCGCCCGAGGCCTCGGCGTCCTCGATCATCGAGAGCGCGATGCGATCCTTGATCGAGCCGCCGGGGTTCGAGCGTTCGGACTTGATCCAGACCTCGGCGTCGGGGAACAGCCGCTCCACGCGGATATGCGGGGTGTTGCCGATCGTCTCGAGGATGTTGGCGGCCTTCATGACAATTTCTCCTGCATGGTCTGCTCGGGAAGCTCGCTTCGACGCGCCGCTTCGGGGGGATCGAAAGTCCTGGCTCGCCGCAGCTCGGGGAACCAGCGCGACCACAATAATACGACCGCGATCGCACCGACGCCACCCGCGATCACCGCCGCGACGGGGCCGATCAGCGCGGCGAGGAAGCCTGATTCGGCCTCGCCGAGCTCGTTCGACGCTGAGATGGTGAGCAGCGAGGCCGCCGAGACGCGGCCGCGCATCGGATCGGGCGTGTGAAGCTGGATCAGCGACTGGCGGATATAGACCGAAAACATGTCCGCCGCGCCGCCGACGAACAGGCAGGCGATCGAGAGCGGCAGACTGCGCGACAGGCCGAAGCCGATCGCAGCGACGCCGAACAGCGCGACCGCGCCAAGCATCTTGGGGCCGACATTGGTCTTCAACGGCCTGAACGAGAAATAGAGCGCGGTGACCACCGCCCCGCTCGCGGGCGCCGCCGCGAGCCAGCCGAGCCCCTGCGCGCCGACGTGGAGGATATCGCGCGCGAAGACGGGGAGCAAGGCGGTCGAGCCGGCAAGCAGAACGGCGAAGAGGTCGAGCGTGATCGCGCCGAGCACCATGCGGTTGCGGAACACGTAGCGCACGCCGTCGACCATCTGCGCGATCGGATGCTGCGCGCCGGGTATCGCGGAGCGCGGCACCTTGCCGATCGTCGCGAGACACAGCAGCGCGAGCGCGAACAGCCCGACGCTGACCAGATAGGCGCCGGCAGGCGCGCGCGCGTAAACCAGCGCCCCGAGCGCGGGCCCCGCGACCATCCCCGCCTGCCATGAGATCGAGGAGAGCGCGATCGCATTGGGGAGCACCGCGGGCGGCACGAGGTTGGGCGCGAGTGCGCCGAGCGCGGGGCCGTTGAACGCGCGCGCGACGCCGAGGAAAACCGCGATCGTGAACAATACGGGCAGGTCCATCGCGCCGCGCCACGTGAAGCCCGCGAGGACCAGCGCGCAGGCGAGCTGGAGCGCGACCGTTGCCATCCCCACAGCGCGCCGGTTCATCCGGTCGGCGACCCACCCCGAGACCGGAGTGAGGAAGAACAGCGGAAGGAACTGGAGCAGGCCGATCAGCCCGAGCTGCGCGGCGGCCGCGCCCGTATCCATCGTCTCGCGCGCGATATTGTAGGTCTGCCAGCCGATCAGCAGCATCATCGAATATTGCGCGAGATTCATCATCAGCCGCGCGGCCCAGAAGGCCCTGAAATTGTGGATGCTCAGCGGATGCGGGGCGCGGTCCATGCGCGGCGCTTTAGAGGGCGCGGGGCGCGGGCGGCAAGCGAGGCTGCCTTGGGTGGCGAAGAGCGGGGCTTTGCGCGTGCTTTGCGGATTGCGCTCGCCAAGGGGCGGTGCGATTCATTAGGGATTGGTCATGCTGACGAAGGTCGGCATCCATTGGCTAGACGCGCCGTGTTGGCGCAACGCAGCTGCTCATGGGTGCTGAATCAAGTTCAGCATTACGCAATGGTTGCGGCAACAAGCGCTTTGGCGGGGGTAGTACCATCGACACGCCCGAACCCATTGGAGCCAATCCCGTCTTCCTGCTCTCGTTCAGGCAGCGCGACGCGCTCGCCGGGATCGCCGAGCGCGCGGGGTGGAGCGCGGTTTCAGCGCAGCGCAGCGACAATGCCGAGCGGCGCTTCATCCTTTCGGGGGCGGACATCGCGGTGGTCGACGCGCGCGGCGCGTTCGACGAGGGACTCGTGGCGGTGCGGCGGCTCGCCGATCCGGTCGAGGCTAACGCGGCGTCGCCGCGTCGCTCGACCGCGTGTTCGCGGCGGGCGCGACGCATTTTCTCGCCAGCCCGTTCGGCGAGGATGAGT
>JACMKH010000313.1 GCA_014380205.1 Sphingomonadaceae bacterium | reverse complement strand
GGCGCGCGGCGTCGATCCGCGCGAGGATCGCGGCGCGGATGCGTTTGTGGACTGGCATCGCCGCGAGCGTCTCGGGCGGCAGTGCCCCGGCCATCGCATCGTCGATCGCCGCGAACCAGGCGTCGATCATGTCCGCCGCGCCGCCCGGAAAGGCAAGCGCCGCATGCCCCGTATCGATCCCCTCCTGCTCAGCCGCGCGGCGCAGCGCCGCCTCGCCCCAGCCGTCAAACGCCGCATGGAGCGGGATCACGCGCGCGAGATGCGCGCGCATCTCGTCTAGCGTCGGGTCGGCGGGGAGCGGTGGGGGCATCGCGCTTCGATAGGTCATCTGGCGTCACGCGCCAAGTCAGCGGGATTTCGGGCGCGTCTTGAGTTGGGCAGGGGAGCTTCTATTGAAGGGGCCGGTCATCGTCGGATGGAAGGATGAACCTTGAAGATCGCGACCATTCTCGATCATATCGACAGCGGCTTCATGGCCCTACCGAAATTTCAGCGCGGCTACGTATGGAGCCGAGACCAAGTTCGCGGACTCTTCGATTCACTTTATCGGCGTCACCCCGTGGGAGGACTCCTCATTTGGGTCACACAATCCGAAGGCGCGGACTACAGGGGCGATCAGGCGCTGCCTCCCGGCGTCGTGCAGCTCCTGCTTGATGGCCAGCAGCGCATGTCTTCGTTGTACGGCGTCATCCGTGGCCGTCCTCCGAACTTCTTCGATGGGAACGCGCAGGCGTTTACTGGGCTGATGTTTCATATCGGCAAAGAAGAATTTCAGTTCCATCAACCCATCACCATGCGTGACGACCCCATGTGGATCGATGTCTCGAGATTGTTCGCGGGAGGCATCGATGGCATCGGAGAGATTCACGAGAGAATCACCAGCAGCCTGCCGCCAGGCGAGCCAACGAGCCACATCTTCGGGAGACTCGCACAGCTGCTCGGCATCGCTCAGGTCGACTTTGAGATCGCGCAGATAACGGACCCGAAGATCACCCTCGACGTGGTCGTCGACATATTCAACAAGGTCAACAGCGGGGGCACGCGGCTGTCGAAGGGCGATCTGGCGCTCGCCAAGATCTGTGCCGACTGGCCGGAAGCGCGCGACGCCATGAAAGATCATCTCGCACGCTGGCGCACGCAGGGTTATGATTTCTCGCTCGATTGGCTGTTGCGCTCGGTCAATACCGTGCTCACCGGCGAAGCCAAGTTCCTGCACCTTCACGGCGAGAGCGCCGAGGCGGTGCGTGATGCGCTGGATCGGGCCGCGAAGCACATCGACACCAGCCTCAACCTGATCGCGGGGCGGCTCGGGCTCGACCATGATCGCGTGTTGTTCGGCAGGGGCGCCATCTCCGTGATGACACGCTATCTCGACCAGCATCACGGTCAGTTGAGCGCGATCGAGCGCGACAAGTTGCTCTTCTGGTATGCGCAGGCGGCGATGTGGGGCCGGTTCTCCGGCTCAATCGAATCATTTATAGACGTCGATCTTGAGGCACTGGAGGGCGAAGGCGATGGCATTGACCGTCTGATCGAGATTCTGCGCTTGTGGCGGGGCGGCCTTCGCGTCGAGCCCGGCAATTTCAACGCCTCAAGCATGGGCGCTCGCTTCTACCCAATCCTCTACATGATGACGCGAATGGGTAGCGCGCGTGATCTCGGCAGCGGCCTCCCGCTCACCGCATCACTGCTCGGCAGCCGGAGCGCGCTCCAAGTGCACCATATTTTTCCGAAAGCGCAGCTCTATAAAGCGCGTTTTCAGCGCGGGCAGGTGAATGCGTTGGCCAATTTCTGCTTCCTGACCATGGGAACCAACCTTGCGATCCTCGATCAGCCGCCTGAAGTCTATTTCCCGAAGGTCGAGCAGCAGCATCCCGGCGCGCTCGCCTCGCAATGGATACCGATGGATGAAAATCTCTGGCGAATAGAGAACTTCCCCGAGTTCCTCGAGGCGCGCCGAGCGATGCTCGCCGGCGAGGCGAACCGGCTTTTCGCGTCGCTCCTGCACGGCGATGTGAGTTGGCTCGCCTCCTCCGACCGCGCTGATGACGGCCCGCCCGCGCTCGGCGGTATCGCGGATGAGAGAGAGGAGGAGCAACTCATCAAGATCAGCGAATGGGTCGTCAACCAAGGACTGGCGCACGGCGAGCTTGCCTATGAACTCGTCGATCCACGGACGGGGAGGCAGTGCGCGATCCTTGATCTTGCGTGGCCCGAGGGTGTTCAGCGGGAGTTGAGCGAGCGAGTGGCCTTGCTACTTGGTGAGCACGCAGAGCTTCTGGCGCTTGCAGCCGCCGCCGGTTTCCGTTGCTTCACCGACGTTGACGCCTTCAAGCGCTATGTGGGGGAGGAGGTGCTCGGCCGCGCGAATATGCTCGCGGTCGCTTGACACGTTGGTGACACGCCGGCTCCGGGATGGTAATCGGTCGCACAGGCGGCGCGTCGGGCGCCGCGCGAAACAGGGGATCGCAAAATGGCAAAATTCTTCGGCAATCTCAATGCGGTGCTGCTCGCGGGGCTGGTGCTGCTGCTGATCGTGATCTTCGGCATCCAGGGCGAGGCGGTGAGCGGAGACTATTATCTCAGCGGCCTGCTGCGCTTCCTTCACGTGCTGCTCGGCATCATGTGGATCGGGCTGCTCTATTATTTCAATTTCGTGCAGATCCCGACGATGCCCAACGTCCCCGCCGAGCTTAAGCCGGCGGTCTCCAAGCACATCGCGCCCGCCGCGCTGTTCTGGTTCCGCTGGTCGGCGCTGCTCACCGTGATCCTCGGGGCGGGCCTCGCCTCGACGCCTCCCGACAGCTATCTCGTCGACGCGCTGACCTTCCGCGAGAATTACCGCGTAATCGGGCTCGGCATGTGGCTCGGCCTGATCATGGCATTCAACGTCTGGTTCGTGATCTGGCCCAACCAGAAGCGCGCGCTCGGCATCGTCGAGGCCGACGACGCGGCCAAGGCCAAATCGGCGACCACCGCGATGATGTTCTCGCGGATCAACACGATGCTCTCGATCCCGATGCTCTACTGCATGGTCAGCCACATGCACATCGGCGAGGCGTGACGCCTATCCGGGCGGCCCGTTCGATCGGGCGGGCCGCCGCCGATAGCGGCGGCGCCCAAGAAATTGAGCGCGCCCAGCCGCTCGTCATAGACGATCCAGCCGATCGTTCCCGACACGACCGGCGTCCGGCACAAAGGGCATGAGGCGTGGCTTGTTGCTATCGTCTCGATTACGAAAGATCGGATGAGCGAAAGCGAGCATCAGGCAGGTGGACAGACCTCGCGATGGCGATCCGCGCTACCGGCTCTTGGGATCGTTGTCGCAGCTGCGCTGCTCTGCTTTTTCCTCCTTGAGTGGGGCGATGGGCCAGGCACGGTCGGCAGCCTTGTTTTCTTGGTTATCTTGCCCGCAGCGTTAAGCGCGTTTCTTTGCCTGCTCATCATCCCGGATAGCTCCGAATCCGCGCTCCCATATTTTCTCATTCCTGTGGGTCTCGTCGCTGTCGCTGTGATTGTCGGCATGGTAGCCCTTGGCGAGGCTTTGATCTGCGTACTCTTGCTTTCGCCCCTATGGCTTTTTGCCGGGTGGGCCGGCGCACTCTACGCGCACGGGTTGCGTTCCCGTCGGCGCGGCCGCAATCGCCTACACGCCTCTATCCTGCTGCTTATTCCGTTCCTTGCCCTACAGGTCGAGCAGAGCGTTCCCCGCAGCTGGGAGGAACGCGAAGTTACGCGCTCGATAGACATCCCCGCGCCGCCGGAGCGCATTTGGCCCATGTTGGTCAGCATCGCCGATATTCGTCCCCATGAGGGCCGATGGAATGTCTCGCAGGATTTGATCGGCATTCCTCGGCCGCTGTCAGCCGCGATTCGGCGCGATGGCGAGCAAGCCAGGCGGCTCGCCCGCTGGAGCGAGGAAGTCCATTTTGAGGAAATCGTCCGGACCCTCGTCAGAAACGAGCGGCTTACATGGACATTTCATTTTCCCGACGATTCCCTTCGGGCGCGCACAGACCGCCACATCTCGCCAAGGGGCGACAACTTGGACGTGCGGACGGGCAGTTATCGTCTGGTGCCCCTGGGCAACGGCAACACTCGCCTCATCCTGACGACTCGATATCGGCTACGCACGCCGCTCAACGACTACAGCGCGCTTTGGGGAGAGCTATTTCTCGGGGACATTCAGAATAACATCTTGGCGGTGATCGCCGACCGCGCGCGAGCCTGACGCGGATACAGCCTCCTATTCGCGCTCCGACTGCCGACGCTAGCTGCCCATACTCTGCTTCAGCTCCCATAGCGCGATCGCCGCCTTCGCCGCGTCGCCGCCCTTGTCGCCCTCGTCCGGCCGCGCCCGCGCCAGCGCCTGCGCCTCGTTCTCGACCGTGAGGATGCCGTTGCCGATCGCGAGGCCGTCGAGGGTCAGCGCCATGATGCCGCGCGCGCTTTCGCCCGCGACGATCTCGAAATGGAAGGTTTCGCCGCGAATCACCGTCCCTAGCGCGACGAAGCCGTCGTAGCCGCCGCTCTCGGCGGCGAGCGCGATCGCCGCCGGGATCTCGAGCGCGCCGGGGACCGCGATCGTCTCATGATCGTGCCCCGCCGCGTCGAGCGCCGCGCGCGCGCCTTCGAGCAGCGGGTCGGCGAGATGCCCGTAGAAACGCGCTTCGACGATCAGGAAGCGCGCCATCAGTCGAGCGTGATCCGGCGCTCGCCGACGATGCTGAGCCCGTAGCCGTCGAGCCCGACGAGGCTGTGGTGGGTGTTGGTAAGCAGCACCATCTCCTCGACACCGAGCTCGGTCAGAATCTGCGCGCCGACGCCATAGTCGCGTAGCGCATCTGCGTCGCCCGGCCGCGCCTCGCCGGAGCGCATGCGTAGCGCGCGCGAGAAGCTGTCGCTCGTGTAGCGGCTGATCACCACGACCACGCCCGCGCCCTCCTCGCCGATGATCTCCATCGAGTGCGCGAGCAGCCCGGCGCGCTCGCCGCTCTCGCCGAGAACGTCCGAGAAGGGCGACATCACGTGCATGCGGACGAGCGTCGGCCGGTCGGGATCGATATGGCCCTTCTGGAGCACCATCTGCTCGGTGCCGGTCGCCTTGTTGAAGAAGCTCATCGCGGTCCACTCGCCGCCCCAGCGGCTGACGAAGCGCGCCTCGGCCTTCTTTTCGACGAGATGGTCGTGGCGGCGGCGATAGGCGATGAGATCGCGGATCGTCCCGATCCTGAGGTTGTGGTGCTGGGCGAAGGCCATCAGGTCGCCCATCCGCGCCATCGTGCCGTCCTCGTTCATGATCTCGCAGATAACCCCCGAGGGGTTGAGCCCGGCGAGCCGCGCGATGTCGACCGCCGCCTCGGTATGCCCCGCGCGGACGAGCACCCCGCCCTCGCGCGCGACGAGCGGGAAGACATGGCCTGGCGTGACGATCGCGTCGGCGTCGCGCGAGGCGTCGATCGCCACCGAGACGGTGCGCGCGCGGTCGGCGGCGGAGATGCCCGTGGTGACGCCATCCTTCGCCTCGATCGAAACGGTGAAGGCGGTTTCATGGCGGGTGCCGTTCGACCGGCTCATCAGATCGAGACCGAGCTGCGCGACGCGGCCCTGGGTCAGCGCGAGGCAGATCAGGCCGCGGCCGTGGCGCGCCATGAAGTTGATCGCCTCGGGGGTCGCCATCTGCGCGGGAATGACGAGATCCCCCTCGTTTTCGCGGTCGGCGTCGTCGACGAGGATGAACATGCGGCCGTTGCGCGCGGCCTCGATGATCTCCTCGGGCGACGCGAGCGCCGAGCCGCCGCCCGTGACGATATAGCGCTCGAGCTTGGTCAGCGTCTCGGCGGTGGGATTCCAGCCGGTTTCGCCGAGCTTGCGCAGCGAATTGGGGTGGAGCCCGGCGGCGCGCGCGAGCCCCGAGCGCGTGACTTCGCCCGAGTCGACGAGATCGCGCACGCTTTCGATGAGCGGGATGGTCATCGCACGCTATTATCACATCACAATGTGATCGCAATCAGAAAAGTCACATCAGGTTGGGATAATATCGCGCATCCGCCCCAGATAACGCGCGAGCACGTCGATCTCGATGTTGAGCCCGCGACCGGGCGCAACGCCGCCGAGCGTGGTCACCTCGCCCGTGTGCGGGATCAGGTTGATCGTGAACAGGGGGCCCTCGGCGTGATCCTCGACGGTGTTGACCGTGAGCGAGACGCCGTCGAGCGCGATCGAGCCTTTGGGCGCGATGTAGCGCGCGAGATCGGCGGGGGCGCGGACGGCGAGCGCGATCGAATCGCCGCTCGGATCGGCGGCCGCCACCTCGCCGACGCCGTCGACATGACCTGTCACGATATGCCCGCCGAGCTCGTCGCCGAGCCTCAGCGATCGTTCGAGGTTGAGCCTCGCGCCTTCGCGCCACAGACCCGTCGCGGCGCGCGAAACGGTCTCGCCAGACACATCGACCGCGAACCAGTCCGCACCCTTGTCGACGACGGTGAGGCAGACGCCCGAGCAGGCGATCGACGCGCCGAGGTCGACACTCGACATGTCGTAGCCGCAGCCGATCTCGACGCGCAGATCGCCGCGCTGCTCGACGCGGCGCACGGTTCCGATGTCGGTGATGATTCCGGTGAACATCAGGCGCGCTCGTAGACTTCGAGCCGGTCGACGCCAAGCGCGCGCGTGTCGGCGAGGCGCCAGCGGCCGTGCGCGGCGGTGAGATCGGCGAGGCCGATGTCGCCGATCGCGGCGAGGC
>JACMKH010000312.1 GCA_014380205.1 Sphingomonadaceae bacterium | reverse complement strand
CGCCGGGCGGGAGCTCGAGCAACCGCCGCGCCTCGTCGGGCGTCATCATCGCGCCGCGCATCTGGCGCGCGCGAAACAGCGACCAGCCCGCGACTCCGGCGAAACAGGCGATGGTGAGCAAGCCATGCCCCGTCATCAGCCAGCGGAAGCCGAGTAGCAGCGCGGCGAGCGCGGCATAGTCGCCCGGATCGGCGTGGCGCAGCCAGCCCTTGCGCCAGGCGATCAGCGCCGCGATCCCGAGCGCGAGCAGCACGATATGCATCAGCCCGCCTCGAACAGGCTCTGCTGGACCTCGGCCGCGGGAAGCGCGAACCCCGCGACCATCTCGCGCAGCTCCTGCCGCGCGGCGATATGGCTGAGGCCGACCGATTCAAACTGCTCGATGTCGAGCAGCGTCAGCCCGCTCGGGAACAGCTCGCGATAGATCACGCGCTCGCTGAGGCCGGGGATCACGCGGAAGCCGACGCGGCGGGAAAGCTCGCGCAGCGCGCTCGCGACGCGGCGCATGTTGCGCGCCTCGATATGCTGGAGCCGGTTGCGCAGCACCACCCAGTCGACCTCGCCGCCGTCGGTGTTCGCGCGGCTCTTGCGCGCCTCCCAGATCAGCTCGGCGTAGAAGCTCGGCCGCGTTACCTTGTAGGTCTCGGGGTCGACGCGGCCGATCAGGTCGAGATCGACGAAGCTGTCGTTGACCGGCGTGACCAGCGTGTCGGCGCGCGTCGCGGCGACGCGCGCGAAGGTGTCGTCGCGGCCCGGCGTGTCGATGATCGCGAACTCGGCGTGGCGGGAGATCGAATCGAGGATGCGGTCGAACCCGGCGAGATTGTCGGCGTTGTTGACCGCGAAGCGCGGCGTGGGCAGCTCGATCCCGAGCCGCTCGGCGGTCGCGCGCCGGTTCTCGAGGTAGCGCGCGGTGGTCTTCTGGCGCGAATCGAGGTCGAACACCGCGACCTCGCGCCCCTGCGCGGCGAGCGCGACGGCGGTGTGGACGGCGGCGGTCGATTTGCCCGTGCCGCCCTTCTCGTTGGCGAAGACAATGAAATGGCAATGGCGCTCGGCCATGAATCCCCCAACCCGCTGGCTTGATTCGGGCCGCTGCGCCGCCCACACAGACGGCGTCGCCATATCGGAGGGGTCGGGCGCGTGCAAACGGTGAGGGAGGTCGGCGCGCTGCGCGCCGCGGTCGCCGCGCTGAGGGGCGACGGCGGCGGTATCGCGCTCGTGCCGACGATGGGCGCGCTCCACGCCGGACATCTCGCGCTGATCGCCGAAGCCTCCAGGCACGCGGGCCACGTCGTCGCCTCGATCTTCGTCAATCCCACCCAGTTCGGCCCCAACGAGGATTTCGAGGCTTATCCGCGCCGCGAGGCCGAGGACGCCGCGACGTTGAAGGCGGCCGGGTGCGCGCTGCTCTGGGCGCCGTCACTCGAAGCGATGTATCCGTCGGGCTTCGCCACCACGGTATCGGTGGCGGGCGTCAGCGAGGAGCTCGACGGCGCGGCGCGGCCGGGACATTTCGAGGGCGTCGCGACCGTCGTCGCCAAGCTGCTCAACCAGGTCCGCCCCGATGTCGCGGTGTTCGGCGAGAAGGACTGGCAGCAGCTCGCCCTGATCCGCCGCATGGCGCGCGACCTCGATCTGGGGGTCGAGATCGTCGGCCTGCCGACGGTGCGCGAGGCGGACGGGCTCGCGCTGTCCTCGCGCAACGCCTATCTCGACGCAGAGCAGCGCCATAGGCGGCGACGCTTCCCGCGGCGATGATGAAGGCGATCGCCGAGATCGAGCGTGGCAAGCCGGTCGGCGACGCGCTCGGCCGGCTTACCGCGGCTTTGATGGTCGCCGGCTTCGCGACGGTCGATTACGCCGAACTGCGCGATGCGGAAAGCTTCGAGGCGCTCGACGGCAGGCCCGTCGCCCCCGCCCGGCTGCTGGTGGCGGCGCGGATCGGG
>JACMKH010000040.1 GCA_014380205.1 Sphingomonadaceae bacterium | reverse complement strand
CGCGCGCCGCTCGCCGAGCGCGCGATCAACGATGATACGCCCGCGCCGCGCGCCGCCTCGCCCGTGTTCGATTCGCGCGATGCGCGCATCGCCGCGCTCGAATCGCGCCTCGAGGAGCAGGAGGCGGCGCTCCGCCGCGCACTGACCCTGCTCGTCGACTGGGTCGAAAGCGAGGAAGCGGTCCGCCCCGGCTATGCCCCCCTCCGCAACAGCGCGGCTTAGGTGAGGCGAGCGCCCAATCCTTCCTCCATCATTCCCGCGAAGGCGGGAATTCAGCTTCTTCTTTTTCGCCGAGCCTACCAACGAAAGCTGGATTCCCGCTTTCGCGGGAATGACGAATAAGAGCATAGCCCAGCCCACAAGCGGCATCGACAAGGACCGACTGTTGCGCAACGCCCTCTCCGTCGATGTCGAGGACTGGTTCCACGTCGGCGCCTTCGAGAAGGCGATCGACCGAGCCGGCTGGGACTCCCTCGAATCGCGCGTCGAGGCCAACACCGACGCCGTCTTCGCCCTCTTCGCCGAGGCCGGGGTCAAAGCCACATTCTTCACCCTCGGCTGGATCGCCGAGCGCCATCCCGCGCTGATCCGCCGCGTCGCCGCCGCCGGTCATGAGATCGCCAGCCACGGCTGGGACCACCAGCGCGTCTTCACCCTCACCCCCGACGCCTTTCGCGCCGACCTCGCGCGCGCGCGCGCGGCGATCGAGGACGCCGCCGGGGAGAAGGTCACGGGCTATCGCGCCCCGAGCTTCTCGATCGACGCGCGCACCCCCTGGGCACACCCGATTCTCGCCGAAGAGGGCTACGCCTATTCGTCGAGCGTCGCCCCCGTCGTCCACGATCACTACGGCTGGCCCGAAGCCCCGCGCTTCGCCTTCGCGCCCGTCGCGGGCAGCGACTTCATTGAAATCCCCGTGACGACCGCGCGCCTCGCCGGCCGCACCATCGCCGCCGGGGGAGGAGGCTTCTTCCGCCTGCTCCCCTACCGCTTCTCGCGCTGGGCGATCACCCAGGTCAACGCCGAGGGACGCCCCGCAATATTCTATTTCCACCCCTGGGAGATCGACCGCGATCAGCCCCGCGTCGCCAACGCGCCGCTCAAATCGAAACTGCGCCATTACAGCAGACTCTCCGCAATGCGTGGCAAGCTAAAGCGATTGCTTGCCGATTTCGAGTGGGGGCGTCTCGACGAGATCGTCGCTCAGGATAACCTGGTCATTCCCGCGAAAGCGGGAGCCGAAGACGACCAAGGGTCAATCCAGCTTCCTTCGTCTCCGCTCGCCGTCGGCAGCGCCTCATGAACGCGCCCGCGCGCATTCCTCTGCTCGCCATCGCGACCCCCGATCTTGACGATCCCGAGCAGGCGCGCCGGATCGAAGCTTTTGTCCGCGCCTCGCCCGGCGGAACCCCCTTCCACCTCCCGCGCTGGCTCGCCGCCGTCGAGCAGGGCACGCGCCAGCGCGTCCACTGCCTTATCGCCGAGCGCGGCGAGACGATCCTCGGCCTGCTCCCGCTCACCGAAATCCGCTCGCGCCTGTTCGGCGATGCGTTGGTCTCCTCGGGCTTCGCCACCGGCGGCGGCATCCTCGCCGAGGACGACCGCGTCGCCGAGGCGCTCGCCGAGGCAGCCTGGTCGCTCGCCCAAAAGCTCGGCTGCCCCGATGTCGAGCTGCGCGGCGGCCCGATTCCATCGGGCTGGGAGCGCCGTGAGGGCGTCTACGCCGATTTCGCCAAGCCGCTCGCCGCGAGCGACGAGGAGGAACTCGCCCGCATCCGCCGCCGCCAGCGCGCCGAGGTCCGGAAAGGGCTTGAGAACAAGCTGGAATTTCGCATGGGAACAAGCCCGCGCGATCGCGACATGCACTACGCCGTCTACGCCGAGAGCGTCCGCAACCTCGGCTCCCCCGTCTTCCCCCGCGCGCTCTTCGAATCGGTGCTCGACGCCTTCGGCGACGACGCCGACATCCTCACCGTGTTTCATGACGGCACGCCCGTCGCTTCGCTGCTCAACCTGTATCATGGCGAGGCGGGCATGCCCTATTGGGGCGGCGGCGTCCGCGCGGCGCGTGGCTTGCGCGCCAATGAGATCATGTATTTCGAGTTTCTGAACCACGCGCGCCGCCGCGGCTGCAAGATCGCCGATTTCGGGCGGTCAAAGCTCGGCAGCGGCGCCTACAGCTTCAAGAAGCACTGGGGCTTCGAGCCCGAGCCGCTGGTCTACGCGGGGCGCTCGCTGGATCCCGAAAAGACCCGCGATGTGAACCCCAACAACCCCCGATATCACCTTATGGTGCGCATCTGGCAACATGTCCCGCTGTTCGCCGCGAACCGCGTCGGCCCGTGGCTTTCAAGGGGCCTCGGCTAGTGTCCGAGCTGCTTTTCCTCGTGCACCGCGTCCCTAACCCCCCGAACAGAGGGGATAAGATACGCTCGCACCATCTTCTGCGGAAGCTTCGCCAACTTCGCCCCGTCCACCTCGTCTGCTTCGCCGACGACGAGGCCGATCTGGAGGCCGCCGAAGCCCTACGCCCCGGCCTCGCCTCGCTCCACGTCGAGCGCCGCACCAGGTCCAAGCCCGCCGCCGCCCTCCGCGCCTTCGCGCGCCGTGAACCCATCCTCCTCCCCCTGTTCGGCAGTGAGACGATGCGCGCGCACGTCGCCCGCCTTCTCGCCGAACGCCCGATCGATGCGCTCCTCGCCTTCTCGATCCAGATGGCCCACTTCGTCCCCGAAAACCTCGGAAAAACGCGCTTTGTCATGGACTTCGTCGACATGGATTCGGCCAAGTTCGCCGCCTACGCCGAGGCTGCGGCTTGGCCGATGCGCTCCATCTGGTCCCGCGAAGCCAGCCTCCTGCTCGATTTCGAACACAAAACCGCTGCCCACGCCGACGCTAGCCTCTTCGTCAGCGACGCCGAAGCCGCGCTCTTCCGCGCCGCGCTCGATGATGGCGCGGAAAAGGTCTCGACGCTCGAAAACGGCGTAGATCTCACCTTTTTCAACCCAGCCGCGCACTTTGATCGCGTGGAAGGGAAGGGCGGGTTGATCGCCTTCACCGGCCAGATGGACTACCGCCCCAATATCGAGGCCGTCGCCGCCTTCGCGCGCGAGACGATGCCCCTGATCCGCGCCGCCCGCCCCGATGCGCGCTTCGCCATCGTCGGCCGCAACCCCGCGCCCGAGGTCGCGCGGCTCGCTGCGCTCCCGGGCGTCGAAGTCATTGGCGCCGTTCCCGATATCCGCGCTTGGCTCGCAGCCGCCGACGTCGTCGTCGCCCCGTTGCGAACGGCGCGCGGCGTCCAGAACAAGGTGCTCGAAGCGATGGCGATGGCGCGCCCCGTCGTCGCCTCGCCCGCCGCCTTTGAGGGAATCGACGCAGAGGCCGGCCGTGACCTCATGGTCGCCGATGGTGCCCAAGCCGAGTCCAAAGCCATCATTTCGCTCCTCGCCGACAATGCCCGCGCCCGCGCCTTCGGGGTAGCTGCCCGCGCCCGCGTGGCTGCGCGCTACGGCTGGGACGCCGCCCTCGAGCGCCTCCCCGCCTTGCTCGGCCTCGAGGAGCCGGTTCCGATCGAGGCCGCCGCGTGAGCGCCGAGGCTGTCTCGCTCCCGCGCCTCGCCGCGCTTACCACCTGGCAGCGCCATCTCGGCACACTCGCCACGTTCGCCGCGCTGATCCTGCTGCTGTTCGCGCGCGACGCGATCGATATGGCGCGAATCTGGTGGGACACCTCGACCTTCTCGCATTGCCTGCTGATCGTCCCGATCATCGGCTGGCTCGTCTGGCAGCGCCGCGAGCTGCTCGCCTGCCTTACCCCCGCGACCTCGCGCTTCGGACTCGTGATAATCGCCTCGGGCGCCTTCGCCTGGCTGCTCGGCGAGGCGGGGGGCGTCGCGACCTTCCGCCATCTCGGGCTCGTCGTCATGCTCCAGGGCGCGGTCGTCGCGACGCTAGGGACCGCCGTCGCGCGGGGAATGATCTTCCCGCTCGCCTACGCACTGTTCCTCGTACCCGTCGGCGAGGAAATCGTCCCCGCGCTCCAGACCTTCACCGCCGAGCTATGCATGGTGATGCTCGGCTGGGCGGGGGTGCCCGCGCATATCGAGGGCGTGTTCATCACCACGCCGCACGGCTATTTCGAGGTCGCCGAGGCGTGTGCGGGGGTCAAGTTCCTGATCGCGATGATCGCCTATGGCGCGCTGGTCTGCGCGCTGTGTTTTCAAAGCTGGTGGCGCAAGGCCGCCTTCATGGCCGCCGCCGTCGTCGTCCCGATCCTCGCCAACGGCATCCGCGCCTGGGGCACGATCTATGTCGCCGAGACGATCGACCCCGGCTTCGCCGCAAGCTTCGATCATATCGTCTACGGCTGGTTCTTCTTCGCGATCGTGATCGCGCTGCTCATGGCGATCGGCTGGCCGTTCTTCGACCGCGCGCCCGACGCACCCGCCTTCGATCCCGCGCGCCTCCAGCCCCTGCCGCCTCACCCCGTAGCGCCGCGCCGCCTCGCCCTCACCGCAATCATCGCGCTGACCCTCGCGCTCGCACCCTTCGTCTGGCTCCAGTCGATCGCCGCAACCGCGCGTGGACCCGCGATGGAGCAGATCGCGGCCCCGGAAATTTCCGGCTGGCGGCCGAGCGCCGCGCGCATGAGCCATCCGTGGCGCGCCGTCTGGCCCGACGCTGACAGCGCCGTTCAGGCGCGCTATCGCGACGGAAACGGCCGCACGGTCGATCTCGCCATCGCTTACTATTCCGCGCAGGACGGCGGCCGCGAGCTCGTCGGCTATGGGCGCGGTGGACTCGATCCGGCGAGCGACTGGTCGTGGGTGCGCGACATCGACGCCCCCGCCGGCGCCCGCGCCTATCGCATCACCGCGCCCGGTCCCGCGCATCGCGATGTCGCGCAATTCAGCCTGATCGGCGGCGACCTCGTCGAGGGCGGCGCGGCGGCCAATCTCGCCACCCTGCGCCAGCGCCTGCTCGGCGGCGACCAGCGCGCGATCGGCGTCG